>DAOVIU010000195.1 GCA_030673585.1 Pseudomonadota bacterium
AGAGCTGATACCGACTTTCCGAGGGAGCACTTGCTGGTCGTGGATTGGAACGTTACAAAGGGGTCGTCGACCCCTTTTTTTTGTTTTGCCGTGCCTTAATGGCTGCTATTCCCATCGAAGGAGATGAGCAAAGACGGGTTATCGGGAGATGATAACGGTTGGGCATATATCCGAGCCGTTTCTGGGAAATACCGGGGGAAAAAGATAGACACAACGTAAAAAGTCCGAGCCTTACACCTTGACTCCCTGGGGAGCCTACTTTGATCAGCTCTTCCGATGATTAGTACGGGGTCCCCTTGGTCAGTATTTTCTGGACCATCTCCTTGACGTAATCGGGGAGATACCCCTTTTCGGTCATTTCCTCCCTCAGCCTCTCCACGATTTCCGGCGTACCGATTTCCATGGGGCAAAACTCCCGGCAACGCCCGCACAGAGTACATGCATAGGCCAGTGGAGCGGCCACTTCCCAACCGCCGGCAATCAGGGCCGTCCAGGGAATCCCGATCCCGCCCATATATGTATGTCCCCAGTGCCCGCTGACGATGGGGTAGACGGCACACTCGTACATGCATGCCCCACAGCGAATGCAGTAGAGCATCTGCCTGAGCAGGGGATCCCTTGCTACTTCCCTGCGCCCGTTATTCAGGAGGATCACGTGAACCTCCCGCGTCCCGTGGGCTCCCCAAATGGTGACCTTTTCAATGTCGCCCGTTTTGCTGGGGCTGGAAATGATGGAGACATAGCTCGGCGCGTAGTAGCCCGCATATCGGGAAACTACCTCCACCAACAGGGATCCATCGGCGAAGGTTGGGAGGATCTTCTCGATCCCGACCACGGCGATGTGGACGGGGGGGGCGTTGGTTGCGAAACGGATATTCCCCTCGTTTTCGATGAGGAAGATGGAGCCCGTATCCGCGGTGACCGCGTTGGCCCCGGTCAAGCCGATATCGGCCCGGAAGAATTTCTCCCTCAGGAACTCCCTGGCAAACCGGGTAAGCTCCGCTGGATCCGGAGGGAGCTCCCTCCCCGCGAGCTCGGAGAAGAGCTCGGCAACGTGCTCCTTTGGGACATTAACGGCTGGGGCCAAAATATGCATGGGTTTCCCGTGCATGAGCTGGACGATGAACTCGCCGAGGTCGGTCTCATACACCTCGTTCCCCGTTTCCTCCAGAAAGGCGTTGATATCCAGCTCATCAGAGGTAATGGATTTTCCCTTGACGATGAGCTTTTTTGATCCAACGAGTTCCCTGAGGATCTTCTGGCCCTGTCCCACGGTCTCCGCCATGTGGACCTTAATCCTCATTCTCTCAGCGGCGGCGCTGAACTTCTCGATCATTTCATCAAGGTGGGTGAGAACCGCCTCCTTTTTTTCCATGAGGATTTTTCGCCCCTCCTCCACATGAGGGAACTGCTTCAGGGCTTTATCCCGGTTTTCCCGGAATGATCTTATCGCTTTCCGCATCGTGGATCGAAGGACCTCATCGTCGACGGCCCTGTAGATGGTCTTCTTAAAGTCGACAAACCTGCGCCCTGTACTACTCATCCTGAGGGCCCTCCATGGATCGAACGAGAAGCTGAGCCAGATCGTAGACCCCGATTCCCGCCCCCTCGACCTCCTCGGCTCCCTCCTTCAAGTTGAAGTAGCAGAAGGGGCAGGAGGATACGACACCCTTGATACCTCTCGGTTGCGCCTGGGATTCGATCTTCTCCTGAGCAACTGCCGCGGATAGCATGGGCAGGTAGGCCCTGACCAGTCCCCCTCCACCGCAGCAGGTGGCTTCATCACGATTGTGTTCCATCTCCTCCACCTTCAGCCCGGGGATTGATGCCAACACCTCCCTCGGCTCTCGGTAGATCTTTTCGCCCATTCTCCCCAGATAGCATGGATCGTGATAGGAGACCATCAGGTCGACGTGCTTGGTAAATCTGATCCTCCCCCTCCGAATGAGATCCGCGGCAAACTGGGTGAAGTGGAGCGTTTCAAATGGAGTCGAAATGCCGAATCGGTTGGGGAACTCGCCCGAGAAAGCCCTGTAGCAGTGGGGGCAACTGGTTACCAGGGTTGAGATATCCTTTTGGGAGATGTCCTCAACGAGCCTTCTCGCATTTTTTTTGGCCTCCATGTGGAAGCCAGCGAGCAGCAAGGGGATACCACAACATCGATCAATGCCGAGGGGCTCATAGGAAGTCCCCGCTTTGCGGAAAAAGCCCTCCAAGGCAGTGCGGAGCTCCTTGAAGAGGAGGATGGTACATCCGAAAAAGAGGCCGATCACGATACGCGACTCCCGGATAATCTTGACATCATACTCACATTATAGGTTTTCGCCCCCCTCCGTTCAATGAGGAGAGGGGGAAATTCGCCCTACGTTATGGTTAGAGGATATCCCTTGGTGTCAATACCGATGAGATGAGATCAGGGGAAGGATAAAAGAATGATTTCCGATACACAGTGCGAAAGAAAGAGGGAACGGAAAGTTGGTTTGTGGTTAGGTTATCGTCCAGAATCCGAAAATGGCGCCAGTCAAGGTATCCGTTCCCGAGGAGTGGCCCCATTTCAGGAAATATTCTATCGGTTGCGTTCCATTCCTTTCCGGATGAACATGGCGATCCCCGTCTTCTCGATGACCAGGGATTGCTAAATCATCAAGGGCCGAATACAGGATTTCCGAAAATACCCCGTCTAATGCATAGGTCAAGAACTGATAAGCAATGGGAACAGTCTTCATCCTTGCTCCCTCTCTTAGTCTCCTTTTCAGCTCATAGTCTTCCAGTTCATCGTTGAAAGAGGAGGAAAAGACCTTATGGACGGCCAAAAATCCCACCAGAAAGTCATCACAGGCCGGGGTTAACCCAGGTCCCAGGCCCAATAGCGTTTCCCAGGCTCTCTCAAATGCCTCCAGATCCCGGGAGATTGCGGATTGTACGAAGGCCATCACCCGGCGGGCAGCATTTCTGCTCCAAAAGCTTTCGGGGATCAAGCGATGGGAGAATATCCCGGGTAATTCCTCCTTCAGCAGGGTCAGCGTTCCGGCTATTCCCTGAAACTTGCCCCATCGGAGGATTTCCTCGGCCAGACATTGAATCCACGCCCGTAAGGTTTCAGAATCAGGGGGGGAGGGCCGGATTGTTCGCTTCAAATCGAGGGCATGCGTTGGTTCGAGGCGTATGGAGCATCCGTTTTCCGGTTTTCGTACTAACCATTGGCCCTGTCGGTAGAAGAGATCTTCCTCTTCCAGTAAAGTCTCCTCTACCCATTCCCTTATGGGACGGTCGAGAATAGCGCCGAAAGGCGCATGCAGCCATTTTCCCGCCCGAAAGTGTATGAACCGCCCATCCTCCCTCACGATATCAAAACCATTTCGGTAAACCCGGCCCACTTTCCCGAGAAAGCTGGGACAACCCACGAGCTCTCGGAAGAGGGTTTTCTCGATCCGAATGATCTGGACCGGGCCCTTGTCGAAGGGGTCAAGGGCCGATTGGGGATGTGGGGGATCCGTCATTGGGCTCATGTTCTCTAAAACGCGGGATAGCTGTTCAAGACTGTGCAGAGGATGGCCATGCGAAGCTGAAGTCCATAGCGGGTTTGGTGGAGATAAACCGCCCTTCGGTCCGAATCCACTTCATCTGGCAGTTCATCTGTCCGGGGAAGCGGGTGCATCACCAGGGAGGAGCGCTTCATACGCTTCAGGGCCCTTGGGCCTATCTTGTATTTCTTCAGTGTTTTCTCGTAATCGTCGTAGCGGTCCGCAAAGTGTTCTTTGACCAGCTGAGTCATATATACTACGTCCACCGTTATGCCTTTCAATACTTCCTCCAACCCCCCCTTGGGGTTTGTCAATTCGGTGAACTGGACCTTGTGCCGCTGGAGATACAGCTTTATGTCGTCTTTAGCCTTCGTTACATCAGGAGAGACGAAGTAAATACGGACCCCGTGGAACTTGGCCAGGAAGTAACAGAGAGAGCGAACGCTGCGACTGCCCAGATCCCCTACCATTGCGATGGAACAGCCATCCACGCCCCCGAGGTGATGTTCGATGGTGTAGAGGTCGAGCAGAGCTTGAGTCGGGTGTTGAGCTGCTCCATCACCGGCGTTGATTACCGGAACCTTCGAAACAGCAGCGGCCCTTCGAGCGGATCCGCTGGCATGGTGTCTCAGCACGATGACATCGGCCAGTTCCGACACCACCCGGATGGTATCTTCAAACCGCCCCTCCAGCTCCGAGGAGAAAGCGCCGGCCGATTCCGTTGAGAGAACCCTCCCTCCCAGCCGGAGCATGCCAGCCTCAAACGAGAAACGGGTCCTCATACTGGG
>DAOVIU010000202.1 GCA_030673585.1 Pseudomonadota bacterium
CGACTCCAGGACTATCCCGGGGCGATTCCAGGGTCTCATGGCGATAAAGGATTTTCATCCCCAGCGCATAGATCAGAATCAGGACCACGCTTTCAAACCCTATGAAACCCAGGTTGAAACTCAATCCGAGGCCGATGGAGAGAACGACTAGTCCAGCGAGAAGAATTCCGAGGCTTGCGGCGAGAACATGGCCCATGGAGAGCAGGTCGAGGATAGCCCCCTTTCCCTGGACGATATCGAGGATCGCGATTAGCAGGAGGTTGAAGAGGTTACTGCCGAAGACGTTTCCGATTGCCAAATCGGGTGCTTGGAGGACCGAGGTAGATGTGACACAAACGGCCAACTCCGGAAGAGAGGTGATGCTGGAGAACAAGATGATTCCCACAAAGGTTTGGCTGAGCCCGGTTCTCTTTGCGATCTGCTCACCGTACTGGGCTAGCCTATAACCCGATACTATTATGATACCGGCGGCTATAACAAATTGGACCCAAACCATCTGCACCCCTGGGCTTGATCGAGATTTAGGAGAACCCTACACCAGTTCGCGAACCCCCGTCAACCGGGACCGACGTGAAAATAACTATTCCATCGAGCGTAAGCGGAAGGGATGAGTATTTCTCACGTCCCCAAGAGACTTGGGAAGATCGGAGTCAATTTTAAGTATAAAAAGTTTAAGTAAATTAATACGTTAAATAATATTTTCTCGAAAACATATTAACTTATATCTTCGAGTTATATTGACAGGAATCACAAAAAAATGGTTAGTTCTTTTGTTCGTAAAATCACGCCCCGCACCATTGGAGGAGGGTTCGAAATGAAAATCCTTGAAACAACCAACCGTGCTCTCGGTACTTGGTTCATCGAGGGTTTCCACGATACGGATAATAAGGAGGTTAGAATTCGGTATGGGTTGCTGGCGGGATGGATTTCCATATTCGCCACCATTTCCCTCTTTATCGTGAAGATGGTCCTCGGGTTGAAGGCTGGGTCAATATCAGTGGTGGCAGATGCCTTCCATCTCCTCTCACACCTCGTCAATTCCATTATTCTGGTGGTCAGTTTCTGGGTGACGTCCCGGCCTGCAACGGCAAAAACGCCCTTCGGACATGGTCGAATGGAGCATGTGGCACCGCTGATCATGTCGGTATTCCTCTTCGTGTCCGGGATACAGATCGGTGAGAGGGCGGTTCATCAGGTCCTCGAACCCCACGAGGTTCACTTTTGGCGTACCCTGCCGTGGATACTCCTTGCCACCATTTTCGTCAAGGAGTGGGTAGGACAGTTCGTTCGCTATCTCGGAAGGCGAGTTAGCTCCCATGCCATTTTGGCCAATGCTTTCCACCATCGAATTGAGGCGGTAATCACGCTCACCGTGATAGGAGGGTTAGTGGCAGGCCACCATTATCATCGTCCTGAGCTGGACGGTTACATCGGGGTGCTCGTATCGGCGTGGCTGTTGTATCTGGGCTTTGACCACGGCCGGGAGGCGATAGTCCCTCTCCTGGGCAAGGCACCGAGCAAGGATATGATCCAGAGGATACGGGAAACCGCTAAATCGGTCGATGGAATCGAGAACGTTCACGAAATCATCATCCATGACTACGGATCGATGTACTTAATTTCCGCCCATGTTGAGATCCCCGAGAAATTCGGTTCGGCCAACATGCATGAAATAGCGGAGCGGTGCGAGGGCAAACTCCGAAAGATATACGGCGGGGAGGCGGTATGCCACACGGATCCCCTGCTGGAAAAGACGTCAGAGGTGCAGGCCATTGAGGCTCAATTCAAGAAGATTGTCGAGCAGGCCCCCCGTATAACTGGTTATCATGATTTTCGCGTGGTAGCCGAATCCGCTGAAAGGATCATTATCGTGGCCGATATAGATGTGGCCGAAGAGGTTCCCGAGGGGGAATCTGAGGCCATTGCTTCCAATTTGGAGTCTCAAGTGAAGGCCACCATACCGAACATAGCCTATTCAAAGTTCTACGTAACCCCCAAATTCTCCTATTAACCGTGCTGGATTGTCATTGGGATGCTTGGAAGCGGAGGGTCATCTCCAGGGGTTTATTTTCCCTTCGAATGAGGAGCCTTCCCGTGTCCCCGGGCCTTTTCTTACCGAGGAGATACTTGAGATCAAAGGGCTCATGAAGGTCTTCCCCGTCCAATGAGACCAGGATGTCCCCCGGTTGGATGCCGGCCTTGGCGGCGAGTGATCCATCCAGGACCTTGGTTACCTTCAGATTCCCCTTGGCTTCCTCAAACATCAAGCCCAGGCGGACCTTTTTCCCCTTCAAATCCTCATACGTAACCATCCAGAAGAAATCGGCCGGGGCCAGGGGAATCTCCGGAAGGCTTACATCCATGAGACGATCCTTCTTATCCTCCGGGATGGAGATTTCCATTGGCAGGACGATGGAATAGGGGATTGGTAGCCGGCGAAACACCCTCCGTGGGATTCCAAACCCATACCGGACGTGGCTTCCCCCCGCCAGAACGACCATCTTTTTGTCGTGTCCCTCTTCAGTCGTCAGGTAATTGGCTACCGTTTCGGCCATTATCTCATCCCAGAGCACGTATACCCGATAGAAAGTCTCGAAGGATTTGGTCGAAGTCTGGGGATGAGCCTTGTAAAATGCCCCAACCAGCTTACGGTGGTGGGGATCTGAGAAGTCCATATGGGGGAGCTGATTTTGTAATGCCTCCGAGAGGCCATCCAGCCCTTGGTTTCTCACCTCTTTCACCAGTTCCGCGGAGGCATTCAAGGCCAAAAAGGGAATATGCCTTTCTCGGATATAATCGAGGATGGGCTTGTAGTAACCATAGTCCATACCCCAGTTCTGATACCATCGGCTCTGTTTGAGAAAGTCCCTTTCGCTTAACTCATCCATTGACCAGCGTTCCATGGTCTCCTGATAAGGCCTCTGAAAAAACTCCATCCCCACTGCAACCCGGTCGGGAAAACGTTCGGCAAGTCCCCTGATAATTTCCAGCTGGACTTGGTGGGCCCGTACATTATCGTGGGTTTCCCCGATGTAAATGACTCGTGAACCGGCGATCATATCCAGTAATTGGGCCTTGGTCACCTTGATTCCGGTGGGAACGTGGAATATCTCGCCCTCCTTTGCCCCTTCCAGTGTCCCATAGGGATTCTCAAGAGACAACCGCGGAATGGTGGCACACCCGAAGAAGGCCATCATAACAACTACCCCAACAATCCATAACCTAATCGGTACCATGGAATCCCCGAACAATTTCGATCAACTCCTTCTTCTGGTTGTATGATAGCACCAGTCCACCAACGACGTCGATGCTATTTGATCGAAGGCTCGTTAGTTTTCTGTAGGACACCTCTGGACTAAGCTTGACAAGCGCTCCGATCCCCCGCTGAAATCCGAATTTCCTTTAAACATAACCATTTCGATTTCAGGCCGCAAGCTGCCTGACGAAGCTTTTGGGCTGAGGGTTTACGGGCAGGAAAGAGATAGGAGAGCCTCTAGTCAAAGTCTCTGAAATCCGGGAGCCCTTCTTACCGGGGAGTGCATACGGACTCATTCTTGTCACGGTTGAGGAGATCGATCCCTAAATGCATGAGAGGGTGGAGGCAATCATTGCCGTGTGGCCTTGGGTCCCAGGTTCACCTGTGCGGGCGGGAAATTGAGGGACTCTTTAAGGAATTCTCGCATATTGCCAATCTCATTCATTCGCGATTGAAACATGGGATAATCAGAGCTGAGCCGGATTTATCTAATCTTGTATTCTTCCCTTAGTGTTTTGTCTCTGCTCCTTTGGCACCAGTAATCCTCGATTCTATAAATTCCTCTTTGCAAAGCTATGAGAATTTGCGTTAAAAGGTAATAGGGTATATCTTGTATTTAGAAGAAGTGGAGACCTGTAAGAAACTTTTCATTAGGTTGTGTGAGAGAAAGAAATGAGGAAGCGCGGCTGGTCGTTTCGGATTTTCGTGAGGTATATGCTATTCCAGGTGCCCGGGGTGGTCTTGCTATACCTCCTCCTGATTCTGGCTGGACGAGCGGTGACCCTCCCCACGTGGTTTATCTGGAGCCTCGTGGCTCTCTGGGTTATCAAGGATCTGATTTTGTTTCCCGTTGTCTGGCGTGCCTACGATCAGGAACGGAGGGACGATTCGAGTTCGATGGTTGGTTCCCGGGGCATCGCGGAGGATCGGTTGGATCGTTCGGGTTACATCCGGGTGCACGGCGAATTGTGGA
>DAOVIU010000191.1 GCA_030673585.1 Pseudomonadota bacterium
CCAACTCCGAGGGAGTTCCTTCCTGTGCGTGGATTACAGCCCTGTAGAGGAGGAGTCGTGCGGCGTCCAGCCTGACCTTCATATCCGCGAACTTCCACTGAAGCCCTTGGAATTCACAGATGGGTCTCTTGAATTGGTAGCGGTCTTTGGCATATTGAACCGATAGGTCAAAGGCGAGCTGGGCGCAGGCAAGCGAGCGGGTTGCGTTGCCCGTCCGCTCCACGTTGAAGACCGGGAACATCTTTCTAAAGCCCTCTTCGGAGATAAGTACGTTCTCCCGAGGCACACGACACTCATCGAAATAGAGGGCACAGTGGGGTTCTCCGGACATATGATGCTCGATCTTTCCCCGCGAGAATCCCGGCGCCGTATCAGGAACCACGATGGCGCCCGAGCTCCTTACCCCTTCCCCGAATCGGGCCCAAACACAGAAGAAACCGGCAATATTACCGTGGGAGTTGAAAATCTTACTCCCGTTGATCACCGCTTCGTCCCCCTCGAAACGAGCCTTCGTCTTGAGGTCCGTGACGGCAGAACCGGCGTCGGGCTCCGACATGGCGGCAGTAATGATGGTATCCCCTGCCAGAAGCGGAGGGAGGACCTTCTTTTTCAGCTCCTTCGAGCCCAGGGAAGCGACCTGTTGAATGGACCCAAAGTTTCCCGCCTGAAACACATCCCCACTATTGGGGCAAACCATCGTGATCTGCTCCATGGCCAGCACGGCATCCATGAGGGTGCCTCCGCCTCCGCCATCCTCTTCGGGGATTCTGAGTCCCAGCATCCCGTTTTGAGCCAGGATTTTGGCATTTTCCCAAGGATATTCCTCCGCCTTCGCCCAGGTGAACGCCTTCGGCTTGAAATGTTTCTCTGCCAGATCCCTGGCCATTTTCTGTAACATCCTTTGCTCTTGTGTCAGCTCGAAGTCCATTCCCTATACCTCCTCCGTCATCGTTTGTTCTTGGCGTTTTTCCTCACTATGAGGGCATCAACGGCTTTGACACCCCTCCCTTCCCCAAGGACGATGAGAGGATTGATGTCCAACTCGATGATATCGTCCCTGAGGTCCATGGCTAATTGCGAGATTTCCATGATCACGTCGATAACCGCTTCCACATCACCCTTTTCCCTTCCCCGATATCCTCTCAAGAGGACCGAGCCCTTGACCTCCTGGAGCATCTCCTCCGCATCCGCCCTCGTTAGAGGGGCGACCCTCATAGACACGTCCTTATATACTTCTACAAAGATCCCACCAAGGCCAAACATCACGGTAGGACCGAACTGGGGGTCCTCGGAAATTCCCACGATGACTTCCGTTCCACCTTGGACCATCTCTTGAACGAGAACGCCCTCGATCCTTGCGTCGGCCCTGTATCTCTTGGCATTTTCCAAAACCTCAGCGTAAGCTTTTCGAAAAGCCTCCTGCGAGGGGATTCCCAGTTTGACCACGTTGGCTTCAGTCTTATGGGTGATATCCGGGGACAGGACTTTCAGGACTACTGGAAACCCTATTTCCTGGGCAATCTCCAGCCCTTCCTCTGTTGAAGTCGCTATTTTTTCCCTTACGATGGGAATCCCGTATTGGGCCAGGATCCACTTGCTCTGATATTCGGTCAAGGCTTTTTCAGGCCCAGCCGAATCAAGGAATTTCCTGATATCCTTCAGATCCGCGGGATGTCCTGTTGGAAGGGAGGCCTTTCGCCTCGCATACTTCTGTGAGAACGCTCCATAATCTGCCAGAGACTTCAATGCCCTGGCACAGGCCTCGGGAGTCCGAAAGGTGGGTACTCCTTCTCGCTCCAGGAGCTTGAGGGCCTCTTCGGCATTGGGGTTGAGGAAGGAGACAACGGGCTTATCGATGGTTTTATCCCTTTCCAGGATTGGCTTTACGCCCATCTCCGGTTCAAACTGGGCTGAAGTTCCAACCACGGCGATGATGATATCGAAATTGTCATCCCGAAGGAAGAGGTCCAGGCTTTTGCTGTATCCTCCCCCCACACCTGACATGGTAACATCCAGAGGATTTGCCCTCGAGGCAAAATCTGGGAGCCACTGTGAGGAAATTCGGACAGTATCCTCAGAAGGCTGAGGAAAACTGAGTCCCAACGTACCACACATATCTGCCAAGACCGTGGCGCCGCCGCCTGTGGTCGTCAACATACCGATTCGATTTTCCTTAGGTGGTCTGTATTTTGAAAAGAGGGAAGCAGTTTCAAAGAGGTCTTCCAGTGCCTCTAGTCGGATTACCCCCCTCTGTTTGAAAACGGCATCGTGAACGGCGTCCGAACCCGTGAGCGCCCCGGTGTGTGAGGCAGCTGCCCTCGATCCAACCTCGGCCTTTCCCACTTTGAGGACCAGGATTGGCTTTCCCCTCTCATGAGCTAAATCGACCGCCTCGTAGAACTTCTCGACATTCCTAACAGCCTCGAGAAACACGGTGATCACATCGGTATGAGGATCATCGATGAGGAACCGTATATAGTCGGAGGCCTCCAAATCCATCTCATTTCCCGTTGAGATGATATTGCTAAACCCCATTCCCCGTGCCTCAGCTCGCGTCAACAGAGCTCCGGTCAAACCACCGCTCTGAGAGACGAGGCCAATTCTTCCAGGGCTTAATTCATCCAATTCATAGGCAACCACGGGGGTGAGGATTACCTTCTCGACGATATTGGCCACCCCCGCGGTATTCGGCCCCACGAGACGTATGTCGGTTCCCTTGATCAGTTCCTTTATCTCATCCTGTTTCTTCCTCCCTTCTTCCCCGGTTTCGGCCAGTCCAGCAGAGTGGATAATGACGCCTTTAATCCCCTTGGCGACGCATTCCTCCACCACACCCGCAACGAATTTCCCCGGAATCTGGATGAAAGCAGTATCAACACTTTCGGGAAGGGCCTCAACGGAGGGAAAACACCGAAGTCCAACCATTTCATCGTATTTCGGGTTAATGGGGTAGATTTTGCCCTTGTAGCCGTGTTTTAAGAGGTACTTCAATGTCCTCCCCGTAAACTTCGTAAAGTCAGATGAGGCGCCCACAATCGCTACGGACTTCGGAGAGAGGATAGTTCTGATCTGTTCTACGACCGTTTTCATGTGTACCTCCTCTAGAGGAAGTTCGTGATATCGTTGACTGAGAGATTCTCGAGATTCATGATGTTTTCCCCGAGCTTTATGGCCCTCCCCTTGGAAAGCACCTGAGTTGCGTTGGTCTGAAATTTCTCCATGAGGTCCTCAAGGCTTGCGGGGTTCTCGCGTTCCCCCTTGGCGAGGGGAACGGATGCTGAATGAGACTGGCCTGAGACGGTCCTGATCGTGACAGAAGCCCCCCTCTTGTGGGGATACGTCCTTGCCCATTCCTCCCCCGGAGAAACCTTTACCTTGCCGGCCAGCGCTTTAATTCCCTCATCCCCGATAATTTCCTCGGTGAACTTATCCGTGAAGAGGTCTCCCAGGGAGATTGCCATTGCAACGGAGAAGGGGATGCTGAACTTTGCGGCGGAAACTGTTTCTGGATGGATTGTGTGGCCGCAGAACTGGATTGCCACGGGGTAGGTCTCGATCTCAATGGAGGTGATATCCCGAGGGCCTAAACGGTTTTCCCCGCAGATATCCAGGGCACCGTCGATGGCAGGATGGGTATGCCGGCATGCGGCATGGAATTTAAAATACGTGCCCAGGATCTCAAATTTCTTGCCCAGCCCATTCAGAAGGGCATCGTGATCAATGGTGTCCGCCATCGCTCCCAGAAATCCCTTTTGACCCTCAAAGATGCTGGCCGGCCCTTGAGCCCCCTTTCGGGCGAAGATCCCCGCCAAAAGCCCAGCCATCGCCGCCTTTCCCGGGTGAATCGGCTTCGCCATAGCCCCATCATGGAGGATCTCCAAGAGCCCTCCTCCCTGAAGCCCTGCCATCCCTATTGCATTGATTGTCTCCCCCTGGCTCAGGCCCATGAGTTTGCTAACGGCCACGGCCGCTCCAAATGGGCCCACCGTGCCCGTTGTGTGGAACCCCCTCGATAGATGGGATGGGTTGATGGCCCTTGACACCCTTAGTAAGACCTCAAATCCAGCGACCGTGGCTGTAATCAGGTCTTTTGTACTGCTGCCCTGCAGTTCTGCCGTCGCAATGGCTGCTGGAATGATAGGGGATGCGGGGTGAACCGCACCATATCGGTGGCCGTCGTCCATATCCAATGCATGGGCACAGACCCCATTGGCGAGGGCAGCGTGTATTGCCGGATACTTCTTTCCCTTCTGGATGATGGTGGCCTCGGGTTTGCCCCCCAGCCCTGCGATATACTCGGCGGCCATTGAGGGGAATTCCATTCGGTAACCCGCAAGGG
>DAOVIU010000087.1 GCA_030673585.1 Pseudomonadota bacterium
AAATGGATTTGCAACGGATGCAGGAAAGGGTGGATGCCATTTTCGGCCAGGGAGGAAATGTAAATCGTCAATCCTCCACCCTGGGCCGGGGACACAACCCCGGGAGGATACGATCGTTCATCGCTCGAAGCCTCCAGCGGAAAGGGGGTTCTCCATATCCAGTGGAGGGGGTGATCTGAATGTTTTTGGTCGAAAATCCCGGTATAGTGCTTCCACTGGTTGCATTGATCCTGGGCATTCTTATCCTGGTAGTGCCCAAACTGCTCAATATCTTCGTTGCGCTTTACCTGATCTTCTCGGGCATTTTGGGGCTCCTTGGCCACTTGAGATAGTCCATCGGTGGGGAAATGGCTCGGATTGAGGCAAAAATTCGGAGATTGGAAGAGGAGGTTCTGGAGAAGGATAAGCAGATTGAGAAGTGGAGGCGCCGCTGGGACGAGAAGAATGGGGAATTGGAGAGTTATAATCGAGAACTCGTGGCGCTTAAAGAGCTGTATAAGGAAAGGGCTCGTGAGTTGAGGGCCGTCATGGAGAAACTGGAGGAGGTATCCATAACCGATGATTTAACGCAGATCTTTAACCATCGCTATCTCATAAGCCGCCTTCACTATGAATTCGAGAGGGCAAAACGATATAGGCTGTCCATCTCATTGATGATGCTGGATATCGATCACTTCAAGGTGTACAACGATAACAACGGCCACCTGGCCGGGGATGACGCCCTCCGAAAGATAGCGAAGCTGATCCATAGCGCCATCCGTGAGACGGATATCGTTGGACGCTATGGGGGCGAGGAGTTCGCAATAATCCTTCTGCATGCCGACATGATCCAGATGACGGATGTTGCCGAAAGGGTTCGGAGAACCATCGAGGAGACCCCTTTCCCCAATGAGAATTTGCAGCCCATGGGGAAGATCACCGTCAGCATTGGGGGTTCGTGCCTTTCCGATGGCATGATGACGGTAGAGGACTTGATTAGATCCGCGGATGAGGCCCTCTATCGGGCGAAGAGGAATGGCAGAAATCAAATCGTCATAGAGGAGAGGGTTTCCGAAATGGGTTCCCGCTTACGCATATGAACGGCCTCAAAATCGTCACCGCGGGAGTTGTTATCCGTAAGGGCAAGGTTTTGGTGGCACAACGTCCTCGCCAATCCCATGGGGGCTTTCTCTGGGAGTTTCCCGGCGGGAAGATGGAATTGGATGAGGATCCCAAGGCCTGTTTAAAGAGGGAACTTTTGGAGGAACTGGATATTGGGGTGAAGGTGGGGGATATTTTGAAAGTTGTCTACCATCGATATGACAGATATCCGGTTTTGCTCCTTGGGTACCGGTGCGAATTGAAGGAGGGAACCCCCAAGGCCGTGGGGTGCCACGAATACCGGTGGGTGGGCAAGGAGGAACTCAAGGGGCTTCCTTTGCAGGAGGCCGATAAGCCGATACGCGATAAGCTCCTGAAGGCCCGCCGACTTTTAGGAGAATAGAGGAGAAAACGGGCCCTTCCCGCACTTTTCCTCCGTCCAGTCACCTATCGACGCCGTTTCCGCTCCATAGGCCAACCGTAGAGGTCATTTCCCACTCGTTGCGCGGGCGCATGTTGCTGGGCTCCTGTTGCAGTGAGTGGGGGGAAATTTCGTTTTTCAAAACGTGGTCATATGGTATAATGGAGTTGGACATGGCGGAGGTTCAGCTGGCGGAATGGAAGATCTAAAGGCGAGTCGCTATGTGATGAGCCTGGAGAACAAAATCGAGATGGACCTTCGTTTCTTGAGCGATGTTCACGATGAATTTCGTGAAAAGTGTAGAATGGTCGCACCGGGGAAGCCCTTTCCGGCGGATGTGGTTGCCCGGACGAAACGCCAGTACAAGGAGATTAGGGATCGATTGGCGGAAGTCAGGGCTGTGCAGCAGCTGCTGAGGGGGAAATATAGGCGAGTTGCCAAGCGGAATCCGTTGAGGGACAAGAAGATCGACGAATTGGGATTTGCCTTTAAGAACCATTATTCGAGTTTCGAATTCAACCTCAGGGCCATTGAGAGGCTCAAGAGGAAGTCGGAAGAGAAAGAGAAAGCTCAAATCCTCTTTCGAGGTCATGAGAACAACCTCAAGTTCAATAAGGTGCTGAAATCGCTGAACCCGAGGGAGGGAGGCTATCATTCCATTTCACTGATCTTCCTGAAGGGGGATAAGGGATCGATAGAGGGGATTTGTGCAAGGGGTATCCGAGTCGGGGAGAGGGGCGTCTTCGAGAAATATGGGGACGATGAGATTCGCATGTCCCTTGCCCATGGGGGGGAGTCGGAGAGCCGTAAGCTGCAGGAGGTGCTCGGCAAATTCCTCCAGCGTGAATGGATTGAATCACTCAAGTGCGCCATCTACCGGCTTGAGGACCAGAAGGATTTGAGGAAGGATGTTGAGGGATTGCTCTATCGAACCCTGGAGTCGATAGGAAATAAGGAGCTCAAGGTGGTGAGGTAGGATCATCCCTTGGCCCCGTGGAAAGGAGGTGAGGGGTGGGTGAAGAGATTGATGCAGGTCCTCATGGCCATTGCCACTGTTGTAGCCATTATCAGTATCGTCATCGGCATCATAGGCAGATTGGCAGGAACTATGGTTGCTGGGCTTACTTCCAGCGCCTATTTGCGATTTAGTGATACATGTCTCCTTTTTGCGATTACCTTCGCCCTCTTTTTGCTGGTGCGCGGTAAATTGGAGGGGAAATAGGTGATAGCGTGGGGAAGCCTTCATCCCATGGATTCCCATGGGGAAAGGGAGAGCTCGTATGCCCATATCGGCCTATGTCTTTATCGAATGCACAGCGGGGGCTGCGAGGGCAGTCGCCCAAGAGGTGGGGCGGATATCGGGAGTTCAGCGATCCAATGCCACCACCGGTCCCTATGACGTGATTGCCCTTGTCGAGGCTTCCGATGTCAACGTGCTGGGAGACTTTATCGTCAGCAAGATCCAGAACATATCCGGGGTGCTGAGGACCCAGACCAACGTCATCGTGGATTGATGGCCCGTTAGTCCCGAATTTCAACCCAGGGAAGTCCCCTCCGGGAGGGAAAATTGCTCTGGTTCGTTCCCGGGGGTGATCGAATGCATACGTTTGGGAAGGATCATCTATGGGGAGTGTCGTTAAAAAGCGAAAGAAGAAGATTCGAAAGCACAAACACAAAAAGCTCCTGGATAAGACCCGTTTCAAGAGAAAGAGGAAATGAGGGGTGGAGATGAGGGGAAAGTCGTTGAACATCCTACTCTTCGCCCTGACGGTCTGTTCGACTTATCTCATCGGGGGTTTCTGGTATTCGCTATCGTTGATCGCCATTCTCCTCGCCCATGAGATGGGGCACTTCCTCATGAGCAGGAGACATGGGATGCCGTCGAGCCTTCCCTACTTCTTGCCCGTTCCCATTCCCCCCTTCGGCACCTTCGGGGCCATCATCAAGATGAAGGGGAGGATGAGTTCTCGAAGGGCGTTATTCGATATCGGGGTGGCGGGGCCCCTGATGGGGTTGTGCGTTACCATCCCCGCCATCATCATTGGACTGCTCCTCTCCAAGCCGGTTCCTCTGGCTGAAACTCAGGAACATTTCATCCACCTTGGGGATTCACTGCTGTTCACCCTCGTTGAGAAGGTTGTCCTCGGGGATTTGCCGGAGGGGTATGACTTATTACTTCATCCCGCTGCCTACGCCGGTTGGGTGGGGTTGTTCGTCACCGCATTAAACCTGCTCCCGGTGGGGCAATTGGACGGGGGGCATATTGCTTATGCCCTGTTCGGCAGGAAGAGCAAGATCGTATTCGGTTTGGCCATCATGCTTTGGATGGGGATCAGCCTCTTCTTCTACGTAGGGTGGACCCTGATGATCGTTTTGGTGCTCCTGTTTGGTTTTCGCCATCCGCCGCCGCTGGATGACGTTACGCCGCTGGATTTGAAGAGAAAGATCCTGGGGGGTGTCGTTTTCTCCCTCTTCATTCTCTCATTCACCCCGGTTCCCTTCACTCAAGCCCCAGGGGGGATAAAGGATATCCTTCGGTTAGCTTTGTAGCACGAAATAGTTGTAGCGTCCCTCATAGCTGTGCATAGTTCAGACAGGGGTCAAATCCTCAATCGACTCGGCTGAGCTCGTCGAGGTTTCGTCGCGGGCCGAAGCACTAAATACTAAAGTCGCTTCGCTCCAAATCCTAAATACAAATATCTAAATCCTAGACGTTTTGGTCATTTGATCATTAGTGCTTTGTATTTGTTGAGGGTTTAGTGCTTTGTGTTTAGTATTTCCCTTGAGGGCTTTGGCCATTTGAATTTGTTTAGAGCTCGGAATTTGGTATTTAGGATTTGCCTTTATCCTTTGCTATAGGTAAATATTTCGTCACATATAGCAGTGGGCATGGCGGGAATATATCCAGGCCTTCCTGCACCAAGCGCCGAGATTTCCTTGTTTTTCATCGACGCCTCCCCCTTATTCCGTCCAGCCTCTGGTGGGATTTGCGGTTTTCCTGGCCTAGGTTCTCTCTCGAAGAAAATGATTCAGACACGTTCCGAAGTTGTGGATCGCATCCTTCCTGCTGTTGACGATAAAGATATGGTCGTGGATGTGAAAGAGTTCGTCGACAAGCCTCGCCACGGGATGGGTTTCATAAGCCAGGGGCCCGTAACGGTTTCCGAGTTCCTCCTGGAAGAGGACAACGAGCTTGTCCTTCATCCTCAACTGGGTATCGTTAAAGAATACCGCCACGTCCGGTATGAGATCATCGATGCGGGAAAAGAAGGTACTGACCTCGTTGATCTCAATTCCCCTGGGGGGGGAGGACTTCACCTCCACATAGACCAGCCTCCTTCCCCACCTGGCGATGATGTCAAAGTCCCCCCCCGACCTGGTGTTTTTAAAATGGACCCCATAGATCGCTGGGGAGGCAAATTCCCGCTTAAACATCTCGGCCACGAACCATTCAAGGGTAGGCCCGAAGCTGGTGATGGAGCTGTTTCGAACCCGGAATGTACCTTTGCCCTTTTCCTCTATGCTGCCGGCCGATAACAGGAATTGGATGTATTGCCCGGCAACTTCAGGGGAGACATACCGAACTAAATCCCCGCTTCGGAACCCCTCGCTTTTCTTGATCATATCCCTCAGGAAGAGCCTGAACGAATATCGTTTTAGCAATTCGTAGAACCGGGTTTTCACCCCGGGGGAGATATCGGCCGGGAGGAGGAGTTTTTCGGTGGGATTTTTCCGGAAGACCTTGAGGCCCCGCTCCTTGAGGAGGTTCTTTATGGGGACGTCCACCGGCAGGTTTTTCCTGAGGGACATAAGCTCTTGACGGAGGGTCTCCAACTCCGTTTTTAGTCGTTCAACCTCTCGCCGAAGTCCCTTTCCGTTCAATCAGAAACCCCTGTGGAGGCCGAAGTGTCTTGCCACCTTAACGGCCTCCAGATACTCCCCGTAGGTGATACGGCGGCTGAGTTCGGGGTAATCGAAGCTCTTGTGTTGGGGGCGATACTGTTGCATGATGTTGACGTAAGAGTCCCGGGAAATTTCCCCCACGATGAACTTCATCAGGTCCTCGGTACCGGCCAAATCCTCGGGCATAACCAGGTGTCTGATTAAGAGGCCCCTTTGGGCGATTCCGTTTTGGTCCATTTGGAGATCCCCCACCTGACGGTGCATCTCCTTGAGTACTTCCTTCAGGACGTGGGGGTAGTCCGGGGCATTGGAGAATCGTTTCGCCGGTTCTTCTCCTGCGTACTTCGTGTCGGGCATGTAGATGTCGATAATCCCATCCAGGAGCTTGATCACCTCGAGGGATTCGTATCCAGAGCAATTGTAGACCAAGGGAAGGTTCAGACCGAGCCCGATGGCTTCGGGAAGGGAAGCCACGATTTGGGGCGTGTAGTGGGTGGGAGTGACGAAATTGATGTTGTGGCATCCCAATTCTTTGAGCCTTATCATGTAGCTCGCCATTTGGGAGAGGGATGTCATCTCTCCCCTGCCCCCGTGGCTAATGTCATCATTCTGGCAGAAGACGCAGCGGAGATTGCAGTGGGTGAGAAAGATGGTGCC
>DAOVIU010000114.1 GCA_030673585.1 Pseudomonadota bacterium
ATAGGTTTATCTTCGCGATGACTCCTGCTGTGGATGGCCTTCGCGATGAGCTCCTTCCCGGTTCCGCTCTCCCCCTGGATGAGGACCGTGTTGTCGAGGGGGGCAACCCGATCGATTATTTCGAATATATCCAGCACTTGAGGGCTCTTGCCCACGATATTAGAAAAGCTATATTTCTCGCTGACCTCCTTTCGGAGATGGTGAACCTGGGCCTCAAGGGATTGGGTCCTCACGGCTTGATTGATGATGGTTATGAACCGCTCCAAATTGTTGGTCACGGGCTTCTCGAAGAAATAGAAGGCCCCCTCCTTGAGGGCCTCCACGGCCATATCGACGGAACCGAAGGCCGTGAGAAGGATTACGGGGATGGATTCGTATCTCCCTTTCACCTCTTTGAGGAGTTCCATTCCGCCCAAATCGGGCATTCGCTCATCGGTGACAATAACGTTAACCATTTCCTTTTTCAATTTCCTGAGGGCACTTTTTCCATTTTCGGCGGTGACGACTCGAAATCCCTCATCCTCCAAGATCCGAGATAAGGCGAAGAGGGAATTAGGCTCGTCATCCACGACCAGTATGGAATTTCCCTTCATTCTTTAAGGCATCTCCATGGGTTGTCTCGGCGGTGCCGTCATCGAAAGAAGACAGATGGAACAGGGTCCCCTCCCCCTATAGAGGCCCGGTTAAGGGGAAAAGGACAAGGTAATGGTGACCGTGGTGCCGACATTCTTTTTGCTTTCTACGTCTATCTGTCCTCGATGGTTTTCAACGACGATCTTTTTGCACAAGGCCAATCCCAAACCAGTTCCCCTCGATTTAGTCGAGAAGAATGGGTCGAATAGGTAAGGGAGGTTTTCATCATCGATGCCTGTTCCCGTGTCGCTGATCTTGATCACCGCATATCTGGGCTTGTCATGGGGAGCGGATGAGGTGAAAACCTCCAGCTTGCCCCCCTTTTCCATTGCCTCGATGGCGTTCTTCAGGATATTGAGGCAGACCTGCTTGATCTCGTTAAAGTTCGCCTTGATTTTGGGGAGGCCATCATCCAGGGCAGTAATGACCTCTATCTTTTCGGGATGAGCTTCCATGGCCGGTGCTAAGGTATTCAGGGATGACCTGATAACTTCGTTCAGGTCGGTTTCGGCAAACCTCCTTCTCGCGGGTGGTCGCGAGAAGTCGAGGCATTCCTGGATAAATTGATTCAGCCGATGGATCTCTTCACTTATGATCTCTATGGATTGGGCAATGGTATCGTCCTTCAAATCGCACCTTCTTTGCAGGACGGTCAATGCCCCTCCGATAGCATGCAGTGGATTTCGAATTTCGTGCGCCAAAAAGGGAAAGAGTTTTCCCAGGGAAAGGAACTTTTTGGACTGGATTTCCAGGTCTGCTATCCGTTTCGATTGGGCCCTTTTTATGGCCTGCAGAAGATCTCTGGATCTGGCGGGTTTGACCAGGAAATCGGATGCCCCTGCTTTGAGAAGGTCGACGGTTGCCTTCTCGCCGCCTACCGCCATGGCGATGATGATGGGAATGGTTCGGTCGAACCCCTTGAGGCGATTTAGTACCTCTTTGCTCTCCAAATCGGGAAGTTGATAGCTGAGGAGGACGATATCAGGGGATGTGTCGGAGGCCTTCTGGATGCCATCGTTTCCGCTGTTAGAGAGAATGGCATTAAAACCTTTTGGGGCTAAGATTTCAGCCACTTTTTTGGCAAAGGCTTTATCGGTGTCGATGACCAAGACCTTGGTGTTTTCCTTTGCCATCGTATCCCCTGATAACCGGTTTTTTAGCAGGCCCCATGGTCAGCTTATGGGCCAATACTCCTGTTTGAATAATCGATGGAGAATGCCCTCTCAGTAATTATGATTGAATAATTGAATAAGTCAATTCTAAACGGTCTCGCGCCGTATGTAAAGTTCGAGGTTAGAGGAGGGAGGTTTGAGGCAATAAACGTTGCGGCAACATGGTGCTGCGATATTATTAACCGCAGCGCTGCAAGACCGTAGCACCGCAGCACTATAATTGGGGCTCAGGACTTTTTTGAACAAACGATTTCGGAGGGAAATGCGTTGTTGACTATATATTCCCTCTTGATGTCCTGAAAATTGAAGCGTTCGAGGTGCGAATTCATGAGCACCCCACGACATTTGCTGAACTGCGTTGGATAGATATGGAATAGGCAATTGAACAGACAATCCCTCAGCTTCTCGGCCTTGGTAGTGTTAACTAATACCAGCCGACCATCGGGCTTCAAAATCCTCCTGAACTCCTTGAGAACGGAATCGTATTCCGATACGGGAAATATATCGAACATGTATTCGTTAATGATGAGATCGAAGACACTATCTGCGTAGGGAAGGTTGCGGGAATCGCCCAACCGAATATTGTAGTTGGTCAAGCCCGTCTTTTCGGCTCTCTTCTTCGCCTTTTTTACCATGCTTGAGGAAATGTCGATGCCTTCATTCCAGCCATGGGGGTTTCGTTTGAGGATCTCGACGAAGTTTAAACCCGTACCCAGCGCGACTTCGAGCACCATCTCCCCATTCCGTATATCGGCAACTTCGATCGCCCGGTGCCGAGCCTTCGATTCCCAGAGAAGGCCGAAAACATCATATACGTGGCAGAGCATATTGTACTTAACGGCTACTTTCTCCCTGACGAGGCACATACAGGCAATCCTCTCCTCTCTTGTGGTGAGTCCAGAAATCCGGTCTTAAAGGGGTGTATCCCCATCAATCTAGGGTTTTTTTAGCAGAAAATTTTCGATTTTGCAACGCCCTTTTTCATGCTCCCTGTAGGGGAGACATCTTATTATTTAAAACGCAACAGAGCCCCCACGCCCTCATATTTGCTGAGATGGGGGTGATCTTTGACCATATCTACCTCGCCATCCCGATTGATCACGGATCGGATCATCTCCTCCGGCAGGTCGACGGTTTCGATAGCGCTATTGCAAAAGGGACAAACTGACGGCGTTATGTCGCCGAGAGCTAGGCATTTGATACATTGCCAGCCCTGCCACTTGAGATCCCTGTTGAGTACGAGTCGGTGGACCTGGCCTCTATTAACGGCCTCAATGGTGTTGCTTATCCCGACCGTGGCGGCTCCTCTGGCCAGGGCGGTCTCGATGATCTCCTCAACGACGAAATCCTCCTCCTTAAGATATTCCCCGTGGAGGTATTCCATGACTTTCTGGGCCAAACTCGTTGATTCCTCCTCGAACTCCGCCGATAAATCCCCTTTAATCTTCTCCCTCACCCTTTCCGGGAGGAGTGCCCTGAATGTAGCGAGGATGTGTTCCTGACCGATCAGCACGATATTTTCGCACCTTTCATCATCAGAAAGCTTCACCAAATGCTCCGCCACGCCCTTATGGTGTTGATGCATGTGCTCCCGGATATGTCTCTGAAATCTCATTTGAGACCAGCCCCCCTGTTCGTGTCTCCCGGGGACATAGCTCTCTATATGGGACTCCAAATGGATTTCGCCGAGGCTTATTTCGAAGATCTTGGCCCGGTCCGTATCTACCATGACGGCGAGGGCGGTTCTGTATGTATCGGAAAGCTGAATCAGTTGCCGTAATGAGGGCTTTGATGCGAGGGTACACTGGTTTTCGAAGGGGATGCTGGATCGGAAAATTGTGAAGGCATCGATGCCAGAACAGGCAAATACGGCAATGCCATTGACCCCTTCGTCGTATGCCCGCTGGATGACGCCATCTACGTACCGTTGGATTTCATTCGAGTCCCTCTGCAGGCTTTTCCCAATCCTTTCTTCTTCCTTAACCAATTTTTTGGCCTTTTTCAGCTCGTTCTTGACGAAGAGCCTGACTCTTTTCCGCTGTTTTTCATCCTGCCATTTGGTATTGAGATAGAGGCTAATGAAGGGGTAGTCGGTTTCGGGAATGGTGGCCAATTTTCTTATTTCTCTTTTTATATCCATAGGACCTTTCCTCCGACATCAGCGGACAGGTTTTGGCAACGGGATAAAAGAGATTATTTTGCCGATGGATAATGGGATGCGTAAGGAATGGAATGGTTATTGACAGGAATGCCATCATTAATCTACGGTAATTGTAAGCTCAATTTTTCAGAATTGCAACGATTAAAAAATTGTGTTGCGGTGTTGCGGTCATGCGGTCTTGCGGTGCTGCAGTGCCCCGGCACTAAGCAACAGCAGAACTAAATCCGGAGGAATTGTGATGATTATGGAAGAGATGACCATGACGGAATTTGAGGAGGGATTGGGGAAAACGAGAACGGTGATTATTCCCGTTGGAACCGTGGAGGAACATGGATCCCACCTTCCCCTGTCAACGGATACCATACAGGCCATAGATTTGGCCAAACGGGTTTCTCAACGGATGGATGTTTTCGTTGCGCCGCCCTTGCATTACGGTTCCTGTCGAAGCACCCGATGCCATCCGGGAACAATCGGGGTATCCGCAGGCTCCGTAAGGGCAATGATAAGAGATATCGTAAAGTCACTCCACTTTCACGGTCTCCGGTCTTTTGCGATTTTATCGGGCCACGCCGGGCAAATCCACATGGCTGCCTTGAACGAGATGGGCGAAGAGCTTCTGGAGGAAATCCCGGAGATCAAAATCGCCATTCTCTCTGGGATGGACCTGTTCCCCGACAAAGGGGGAGTGGTGGAGACGGAGGGTGATTCTCATGCCGGTGAGATTGAGACATCCATGATGCTCTATCTGAGGCCGGAGCTGGTAAAGGGAAGGGCTCCGGAGGAATACCCGAAATTACCCAGGCCAATACTGGTGAGGGACAAGAGGAAATACTGGCCCGGAGGCGTGTGGGGCGATCCTTCCAAGGCGAGTCGAGAGAAGGGGGAGAAAATGTTCGATCTAGCCGTGGACACAGTAATCGATCTGATCAAAAAGCTGGAGTCCCATAAGGAAGGTTGAGGTTGGGAGGTTGGAGGCAAAAGTCAAGGCCAAAGGTGTGAGGTTGGAGGCAAAAGAATAAAGGCTGAGAAAAATGCGGTGCTGCGGCGATTTAGTCCAGCAGTGCTGCGGTCATGCAGTGCTGCAGTCAAATATGGTGCTGCGGTTAGGGCGGTGAACATTTTAATTTAGCTCCGTGATAAATTCGCGCTCAGAGTTTTCCCATCCGGTTTTTCAGCAATCTGAAAATTCCCATTTGACAAAGGAAAAGAACCTGTTACACTCTTTTTTGAGTGCAAATAGAGTGTTATAGGAGTGTAAATTGGCCAAGGAGGATAAGGTAACGATTAAAATCCCCCGGAAGCTCTACGATCGGCTGCGCAACATCATAGAGGATTCGGGTTTCAATTCCGTGACGGACTTCATCGTCTACGTGATGAGGGATATCGCCTCAACTGGAAAGATAGAGGCAACGGATGGGCTCACCAGTGAAGAGATAGAGCAGATCCGAAGGAGATTGAGGAATCTGGGGTATCTTTAAGACGCATGGTGTTGCGGTGTTGCGGTCTTGCAGTTCTGCAGTCAAATAACAGTCATGCGGTGCTGCGGGGAAAATGAAGTTAGAGGTTTGAGGCAAGAAGTATTGCGGTGTTGCGGTCGTGCAGTTCTGCGGTCAAATAACAGTCA
>DAOVIU010000173.1 GCA_030673585.1 Pseudomonadota bacterium
CCCTGGACGTAGTTCAAGCCACGCGGGGATGCCCTTACCGGTGTGAGTTCTGTTCGGTGAGGACGTTCTTCGGTGACACCTTTCGGCTCCGGCCATTGAAAGATGTCATCTCCGAGGTCAGGGGAATTCGTCGCAAACTCATCATGTTCAACGATGATAACATCATCGGACATCCGCGGTATTCGAGGGAACTCCTTGAGGCCCTCATTCCGTTGAAAAAGAAGTGGATTGGGCAGGCTTCCCTGGCTGGGCTAAGGGACGAGAAGACCATTCGTTTGATGGCCCAAAGCGGCTGTATTGGATTGCTCATCGGCTTTGAATCCATCATTGAGGAAAATATCGCCTCCATTGGGAAATTTCAAAACAACCCCTCCCACTACATGGAGGTCATACATGCGCTGCACCGAAACGGCATCACCATCTGGGCTGCCTTCATCTTCGGGTTTGATCACGATGACCCTACCGTCTTCGAGCGAACAGTGGAATTTGCCATCAAGGCTAAGATCCTCTCCGCGGTGTTCGCCATGCTGACTCCCTATCCTGGCACCGAATTCTACAACCGAATGAAGGCTGAGGGAAGATTGACCGACGAAAATTGGTGGTTAAAGGAGGATCAGCAGGTCCGCGCCCCTCACTTCGAGCCCATGAGGATAAGCCGCCGGCAACTACGGGAGGGATGGAAATGGGCTTGGAAGGAGTTTTACTCCCTCGGATCCATCATAAGGCGGTTTCAATCGGAATTTCCGCCAACATTGGTCAATCGTTTGGTCTACTTTCCCTTCGGCCTCATGCAGAATCGATTTACGAGGAAGAAGATACTACAAGGTAAGAGGCGCTACCGGACTAAGTTTCCCTCTCTTTGATGAATCCCTTTGCGCCATTGAGCTGACCGAGGTCCAAGAGATGGATACACAAATCCCCTGGTATGATGGAAGGGAAATAGCGATACTATCGCCGAGGCCGATAGGGCTGTTGAAGTAAGCTCTGGGGGAATCGTACCAGCGAGAGGACACGCGATTCAGGCCCCTGAAAAAGCCCGAATACATAGTGCCCAAAAGGGATCGATCAACCCTTAGGGGTGCATTACCATCAACCTTCTCGATGTACCCCTGGAATGAGTCCGCTATGCCTTTGCCACGCTCTCCCTTATCTCCTTGAATTTCCGGCCGATCTCCTCCGTGTCGACCACCATCTCCATGAATCCAGCCTGCTGTTCGTACACGTCTGTAGGAACGGCCTCTTTCACCTCGGGCTCGAGGATGTGCTATACGGGAAGTCTCAACGAGACTCCTGACAATGGACCTGCGAAACTGGGGTCACCGACGGTCACGGTCTCAGCGGCGATTTCAGCCCCCTCCACATCGGCTGCCCCGAGCACTACCACCAAGTTATCGGCTCCATTCTCGTCGACCAACCTCTTGAGGGTGGTCTGATTCTCCATGTCCATTGTCCCCGCCGCCGTTCAGACGAAGCATTCGGTCACCGAGAAAATTACCTCGGCACCGGCGGCCTTCATGCATGCCGCGATGGCCGGTCCCGGCACACCATCCCTTTCCCCGAAAATGATGACCTTCTTTCCCTCGAACATACTATTCCCCCTCTCTGATCGAACTTGGCGCTCCATGCCTTTTGGGGTTTCCCTCGATGAGAAAGGACATCCCATCCGAGAGCTGGGACATTCTCCCCAGAAAGAGGCTCCCCTTGGAAACGAACATGGCATTGCGCATTTCCCCTCGTTTTATGGCATCCATGGCATAGCCCAAAAATGGCACCGCTGCCGGAACGTGCCCCTGGGTCGGGGAAAATCCTGGCATGCCGTGTTCGGTGACAAATCCATTGATCTCACTTCGATCGATCTCCTTCCTCAACGCCGCCAACGCGCCGATCATCCGATAGTTGTTGAGCGGCACGTTGCCACTTCCCGAGGGGACGGTAACCTCCGGGTTGTGCATCTCGGTGGCATACTTGTCCACCTCGGTAACCTTCTTCCCCATCCTATCCAGGGGCTTCAAGACCAACGACTCCATAATGCTCTGCTGAGATGACCCTGAGCCGATATCGTGTTTGCCAACGCTGTCCAACCGGATGATGGGGCTCTCCCCATCGTCCTCGGATACCAAAAATGCTATACCTCCCAACACATCCTCCAAAATGGGCATATCATGGGAGAGATGGCCCTTGAACTTCATGCCCAACTTTGCCAAACACCCCCCACCAACCACGGCAACCTTCTTGAACACGCCGGATTTCACCAGGCCAGCCGCGTTGACGATGGCGTAAATGGGAGCCACGCAGAAAGCCTTGATGTCGCAGCCCGTTGCATTGACGCAACCGCACATCTCCCCGATGGCCTTGGAGAGGCTCCCACCTCCCCTGTTATATCGATCTCCCACCGCCTCCTCGGAACAGCTGAGGATGAAATCGATCTCCTCCGAGGCGACATTGGCCCGCTTCAGCAGGTGCTTCAAGACTAAAGCCCCCGAGGCCTTGGCCATGAGATTCTCCATCAATACCTGTGCCATCAGGGATTCGTCCAGATCGTGATGCCGGTGAAAACAGCCCACAACCCGACCGCGGTGGTAGAGAGGGAGCGATCCCTGCCCATCGACCTTCTCCTGGATTCGCTCCATATCCACCCCCGTATCGATTTTCCCTAAGTCCATCCCCTCCCAGAAGGGATTTCCCTGCAATGTTTTGCGAAAAAACGGCCCGGACCCCTTCTCGAGCCAGATCAGATCGAAATCGTCCGCGAGCTTCAACAAACCGAAGAACTCCTCCTCCGGCATGATCTCACCATAGACGCCATACCGCGAAGCCCCCTTGAGGAGGTGCTCATACCAGGGTTGCTCGATGTCGTTCAATCCATCGGGATGGAGATTGCCGATAAAGACCTGGTTGGGTGGATATTCGACCGCCTCTTCAAAGGGCCTCAGATGTCCCTCAATGGTGGGAAGCAGCGGTTCCGAGCTGCTGGCTATTTCCCGCGTTGGTTTTGATCCGTAGCGCACGAAGCTGGGCGCGTGGACGAGGGCATACGCACATTCTCTTATGATGGGATCTGACATGACTCACCTCTCCCCCTTCTGGGATTCGACGAAACCCGATACGAAGGCCTTGAGCTTCTCCCGCGTCATCTCACCCACCAACCTCTCCACTTCCTTACCGTCCTTGAAGATGAGATACGTGGGTAAACTCAAAACCCGCAGGTTCAGACACAACCGACGGTTCTGGGAGGCATCGACCTTGACCACCTTCAAAACGTCGGAATACGTCGATGCCATCTCCTCCACATCCGGCATCAAGGCAAGGCAGTTGGTGCACCGGGGACCCCAGAAATCCACCAGTACCGGAAGCCGAGACGCCGCTACCTCTTGATCGAAATCGTCCTTGGTAACTTCCCGTATCATACTATCACCCCTCGAAAACCCTTTGACCTTCTACGTCGGTCTCCATCGCACGGATGGCCTTCTCCACCAGCGCCCTTCGTAATGTCTTCTCCTCCTCCCCCGATTTGGACGGGTCACCCAGGGGATGGGGAATGGCCACGGCGGGTATGATCCTATTCGCCCCCACGGTTTTGGAGATGGGAACGATGCTACAGATATGTACCGCCAAAATCCCCGCCTTCTCCATTTCCTTCGCCATCGTTGCCCCGCAACGAGTACATGACCCTCAGGTGGAGCTGATGATGACGGCCTTAACGCCATCCCTTACCAGATCCTTTGTAATCTCCTGGGCAAACCCCTTGGCATTGGCCACCGAGGTTCCATTCCCCACCGTGGCATAGTAGTATGGATAGAGCTGGCCTATCGCCCCCTCCCGTTCAAGATCCCTCACCACATCCAGGGGCAGCACCCGATGGGGATCCTCATTGGCATAAGTGGGGTCATACCCGCCATGGGCCGTCTCATACGTTTCCGGGCTCAATCGCTCAACCCCACCGATATCGTATTTTCCGTACTTCGAGGCACTGGAGGACTCCACGTGATCCGGATTCCCCTTGGGAACAATCCCCCCACTGGTAATGAGGGCTACGGTCACCTCGCTCAGTTTTTCTATGGGGGGCAGGGGCTCCACCCGATCAAAAACCGGCATGGGATACTCGGTTACAAAGGGATCCCCCTTCATCTTCCGCAAGAGCATCTCCACAGCCCTCACCGCTCCCCTCTCGGAAGTAGCGTAGTTCCTGCGAAAACCCCTGGGTAGGTACCCATCCTCCTCAGGAGACCCAATGGGTTCCCCCCTCGCCAGTTTCACCGCAAGGCCCGCCATCCTCCCGGCAGCATCCCTCATCCCGGCGCTCGATGCCTTCGTCTCGATGACGTAGACCGATTTCCTGTAGAGCTCCACCCCCGCATTCTCGCCAAACATGCCCGTTACGGCGGGAATCCCTAACCGATGGGCCACTGCCTCGCATATCGCCCCGCACGCGATCCCGTACCTTCCCGCGTTGAACGCCGGTCCAGCCAAAACCAAATCAGGCCCGTACCCCTCGATCATACCGAGAACCGTCTCCTTGGCGTCTTCGGTGTGCTCGTTAAAATAATTATCGCCGCAGATGACCGTCCCCGCGATCTCAGCCTCCTGACCCAACATCTCTTGGAAGAGAATCCCGGGGCCAACGGCCCCGTTCCTTTTCAAAGGCTCCGTGTCGGCCTTATCCTCCCCCCCAATTTGACCGAAGAATTGATTCAGATAGTGGACGACTTTGAATTC
>DAOVIU010000311.1 GCA_030673585.1 Pseudomonadota bacterium
CCGTAAACTTTGCCATGGTGGGCATTTCCCCTACTTCGTGTCTTATTTCGGTGTGACATCGATAGCATTCGATCTTGTGGTCGGTGACGTGCATTCGATGGGTAAACTCCGATGTATATTTCGTCGCGAGAAGATCGGGCTCATTATGGCACTCCAGGCACTTATTCTCAGGAACGTGACCATCTCCTTTATTGTGCCCGACGTGGCACTCGAGACAACTCACTCCCCGCTCGATGTATCGCTTGTGGTTGAAGCTTATCCCCTTGACCAAGATGTCGCCCTTTGGCTGTATATGGCAAGAACCACATTCCGCGCAGGAGAGGCAATCCTCTGTACCCAGTGTCCCCGCCTTATAGAAATGACAGATGAAGCAGTCCGTTTCCGTAACGGTTAAATGAGCGCCTTGAACGATTTGGGCGTGGCAAGTGGTACAGCGGAGCTTCTTCCCCCTTCTCAACTCGTCCAGATGTTTTCCATGGTCAAAGGCCACATTCTTAAAGATCATTTTCCTCCTTAAATCCTCACTGCGGTGACATCCCTTCTGAAGACAGCTGGCATCACTGATTTCCGCATGAGGCATAGTCGGCCCTTTGCCGGTGATAAACATGACCAGGGAAACCTGTCCGTCCTTCCATTTTCCCTCCAAATGGTTAAAAAAGCCGGGTTCATAATGACATCCCGCGCAGGGAACAAAGTTGTGGGTGGACGTCTTCCAGGAATCTACGTACACCTTCATATTATGGCAGAGATTACAGAAGGTTGGAGTTTCAGTAAATTTGTACATAGTCCCAGCCAAAACTAGTAGGATGAAAAGACAGATGCCGAGGAATAGGACGACTCCCTTCTTATGTTCCTTCGTCCCCCGGTAGGTTTCCCTCCAAAAGGCGATCCAGAAGTTGGCAACGTACTTGAATAGATTGCCCAAAGTCCTGAATCCACCTCTGATTAAGCTTCCCATACATCCCTCTTCCTTTGTGAAAATGAGTACATTCTCCTTGACTGAGCGGGTAGAATAATGTAAATAACTACATTTGTCAACGGATTTTTCCGAATTTTTTCGTTTAGGAGAAGCTTTTTGTCGAGGTGTAGGAGATGAAACTGAAATTCGTCGTGTGGCCGCTGGTGGGCTCATTTTTCCTTTTTATTATTGATTCCCACGCCGCAGAAAGGGATCAGCAGAGGCATGATTTAACCATTGTTTACACCAACGATGTGCTCGGCGAAATTGAGCCCTGTGGGTGATTTAAAAACCCCCTTGGCGGTGTCGCCAAGAAGGCAACGGTCATCAAGGAGATGAAGGGGGAGGGGAGAAACCTCCTGGTGGTCGACGCCGGGAATATGCTCTTTCGAAAGCCCCCTACTTCTCAAAAGCGGAGGAAAGAGGCCCTGCTGAAGGTTGACGTCCTTGTGAGGGCGTATGAAGAGATTGGCTATTCCGCCGTCAACGTAGGGGAGAAGGATTTAACGTTGGGTCTTGGATTTTTGGATGAGGTAGCAAAGCGGGCTGAATTCCCCTTCATTTCAGCAAACCTGGTGGACAGAAAGAATCGAAAGACCCTTTTCAAGCCCTGCGTAACGGAGGAGATTGCGGGGATAAAGGTTGGTATAATCGGGTTGATGAGCCATTGGGTCAATGAGGTCCTTAAGGAAAAAGAGCCATATTTAGAGGTCCTGGATCCCTTTATCGCGATTATGCCTTATGTTACGGAGTTACGCAAATCCTGTGATCTCGTCATCGTCCTCTCCCAACTCGGGGAGCGGGGCGATAGGGAATTAGCCTTGAAGGTCCCGGGTATCGATATTATCGTCGGGGGGAAGCGTGGTAAAAGGATCAGGTATTCGAAGATTAAAGAGACCATCATGTACCGCCTAGAACCTCGTGGGGGATATTTGGGGAAACTGGATTTACTTCTGGCCCGAAAGGGCAAACCCCTACACCTAACCGATTATGAGCAGAGGGAGCGAATTGTCAAAAAATTAGAGACTATCCAGAAGCGTTGGATGAAAATAGAAAGGGAAATAGAGTTGGAGGTAGAAAGTCCCCCGTCGAAGAGGGATGTGAGGATGAAACAACTAGCAATCCTGGAAAAAAAGATGGCGGAACTCCAACGACAGGTAGCCGATTTCGACCAGAGGAACCTCTATAAGAATGAGGTCATCCCCATCAAGGTGGCCATTTCAGATGATCCGGTTGTCGGTGAAATGATTGAGGGCTATACGATTCAGTTGGCGAAATTGTACGGAATTAACCAAGCCGTTGAAAGAGGCCCAAAAAAGCCCCTATCCGATGCTCAAATTTTGGCCAGCATTCCGGAGAGCAGTTCTTACCAGGGGGCAATCTCGTGTAAAAAGTGCCACAGACGAAATTTCGAAGCCTGGTCTGTTACCGCACATGCCGAAGCAACCCGGACGATATCCGAGGCCTTTAAACAGAGGCCGCCTTTGGAGGATTGTCTCATCTGCCATACTACCGGTTATGGGGACATCAGGGAATATCGGTTTGTGCAGGAGGTTCCCCTTTGTCTTCGGGGGCTACAGTGCGGGGCTTGCCACGGGGCTGGAAAGACACATCCGGGGTTTGGTGCCAAATTCAGAAGGGTTACCTTGGGTATCTGCCGCAATTGTCACACCAAAGATCAATCCCCCGCCTTTCATTACAAGAGCTATCTCCTGCGAATCGGGTGTACCATTCGGAAATGATCCCCATGGTTCAACGGAGGAATGCCCATATGATGAGCAGCAGGGCGATCAAGCCCACAAATATTGCCCCAAAGCCGGAGAGCTGCCCCCAGAGGTAGGTAAGAATGCTCGGGTGTTTCGCCTTGAAGGAATCGAGTTTCCCTTCAGCCACCAGCCTGTCGTAGTGGCCCGGCCGATCGTCTATGAATTCCACCTTTGGAAACCTGCCGGTGAAGATGCCCACGTCCATGGGAAATTTCTCGGGCCTGAAATGGACGTTGAAGAAGTGGGTGGTAAAGACGTAACCGGCAGCGAGGAGGGCCTCGTCCGAATGGACGATGTAGGCGATGTTGAAGACCCA
>DAOVIU010000147.1 GCA_030673585.1 Pseudomonadota bacterium
AAAAAGCTCAAGGCCATCGCCGTCAGAGGGACCACGAGTATCAGGGTGTCAGACCCGGACCGCTTCATGAAAATCGCCGAAAGGCTCTTTTCCAAGATCAAAAACCACCCGGGTGCTCAACTCCGTTCCATCTACGGCACCCCCATGTTGACCAAAATGACGAGTGATAGGGGGTTCTTCGGCGCTAAGAACTTTCAGGTCCCCCAGAACGATACCATGGCGGACGCATTGAGCGGTGAACGGTTCGTGACCGACTACTCGGTGAAGAGCAAAGCCTGCTTTAACTGCCCGATCCATTGTGGTCATTATTACGGCGTGACCGAAGGTCCCTATAAGGGTACGTTCGCGGAGGGGATCGAGTACGACGCTGTTTTGGAATTTGGAATAAAGGCCAACATCGGATATTTCCCCGCCATCTTAAAGATGAATGAACTGGCTAATCGGTATGGGATCGATCTCGATAGTCTCGGTGGTATCGTCGCTTGGGCGATGGAGAGCTTTGAACGGGGGGTTCTTTCGTTGCAAGATACGGGCGGCCTGGACATCTCTTTCGGTAACCACAAATCCTACATCCAGTTGATTCACGACATTGCCTACCGGAGGGGACTGGGAGATCTCCTAGCAGATGACCTCATGACCATCGTCAATAAGGTTGGTAAGGGATCGGAGGAATGGGCCTGCCATATCAAGGGGCTCTCCATGATCACCGAACTGAGGATGGGCTATGGATTTGCCCTTGCCCACGGCGTATCCAACATTGGAGCCCACCATCTCAGAGGCACCCCGATGGCGGAGCACGATAAGAAGAGGATGCTGCCCGAGGCAGAGGCAGAGCGGCTTTTCGGCGATAAGCACGCCCAGCTTCCGGACAGGGTGAAGGGCAAAGGGTCCCTCGTCCGGTGGAACGAATTGTCAACCGCCATTGCCGATGCGGTAGGAATGTGCAAATTTGCCACTACCCCTTACGCGGGGAGGGACCTCACGACCCATGAGGATTTGGCAGAACTCCTCACAGCCCTCACGGGAACGGTGGTGACTCTTGCGGACTTGGAGACCGCCGCGGAGCGCGCCATAACTCTTGAACGATGCTTCAATGCTCGAGAGGGACTAGACCGTTCCCATGACACCCTTCCTCCCCGCATGTGGGAGCCCGTGAAAGAAGGACCCCTCAAGGGATTTACGCTGGGTCGTGAAGAATGGGAAGACCTTCTCGATCAATACTATCGGGCTCACAACTGGGGAGAAAACGGAATCCCAACTCGTGAATCCCTGGAAAAGCTGGGATTGGGAGATGTGGCCAATGAGTTGGAACATCTGGGGTGCCTTGGCAGGCCGTTTCCCAAATAAAAAGGCCTGAACCCATCGGATCATCAAAGCGATATCCATGAAGAAGTTGATCCTTTCAGATCTCGAAAAATGTACCGGATACCGGATTTGTGAAATGGTTTGCGCCCTCCTTTGATGAGGCTCCCCGTAAAAACCCCTCCTTTGACCGGAAATATTCTTTACCGTAGGCGCTAAAAATGGTAACCTCAAATCTCATTCCTCAACCATGGAGACACCGGTGAACCTAAAATCCCTGTTTAAGCCCAAGACCCTAGCCGTCATCGGGGTTTCCCTCACGAATGACCGGCATCCGGCCAATGTCGTTTACAATAAGAACAATCTACGGTTCCAGGCTGAGGTCTTCCCCGTGAATGACAGGGGTGGTGTCCTTCAGGGGGAACCGGTTTATGCCCGCCTCTCGGATATTCCCCAAAAGGTCGATCTGGCCGTAATCGCCGTCCGCGCCGAAGGAGTGCCCGATATCATGGCCGAATGTATTGAAGCAGGAGTGGGCGGAGCGGTGGTTATTTCCGGGGGATTTGCTGAGACCGGTCGAACGGATCTACAGGATCGCATGGTATCTCTGGCAAGGGAGGCCAAGTTCCCCTTTATTGGACCCAATTGCCTGGGTATCTACTCCCCTCCCCACATGGATACCTTCTTCCTTCCCAGCGAACGGATGGTGAGGCCGGAAATGGGAAGGGTTGCTTTGATCAGTCAAAGCGGTGGCATCCTCGTGGATCACATGACGAAGTTCGCAGAGGAGGGTATTGGGCTGTCCTTGGCCGTAAGCATTGGAAACAAGGCCCAGATCCGAGAGCTGGATCTCCTCAGGTATTTTGCCCATGACCCCTCGACGGAAGTCATCGCCTTCTACGTGGAGGGTTTCGAGAAAAACGAGGGCAGGAAGTTCGTCCTGGAGGCGGAAAAATGCTCAAAGCCCGTAATCGTTCTGAAGACCGGCAAAACCCCTGGTGGGGTTAGGGCCGTATCCAGCCATACAGCCTCTATGGCCGGTGACTACGAGGTCTTCTCCGCCGTTCTCTCCCAGCATGGTGTAGTGGAGGCAAGAGATGAATTTGAGCTGGTCTCCTTCTGTGAGGCCCTGAGCTGTTATAATCAGTCCATTGAGGGTAAGATCGGTATCATTAGCGTCAGCGGAGGCCACGGCGCCTTGGCCATTGATGCCTGTCTCACCCATGGCCTTTCCGTACCGACCTTATCGGATCAGCATCAAGCCCAAATCAGGGAAGGGGTCTCACCGAGGGTGAGGGCAATTGCCTCCTTTAGCAACCCCATCGATTTAACGGGCAGCGCCGTGGACGATGATTTCATCGCCTCCGCCAAATTCCTCAGCAGCAGGCGGGAAGTTGACTGTGTCCTGATACTGCTTCTCCCCTATACGCCTGGGATCACCTCGGATTTGGGTGCTCGATTGAGCCAGATCTATCGGCAAGAAGGCAAACCGCTGATCGCCTACGTGCCCCATGTGGAAAAGTACCGTATATTCATCGAGGGTTTCGAACTCAACCGGGTACCGGTGGCCCACTCCATTGAAGGGGCGGTGCATATGGCCGAGGCCATAAAAAGGTGCCAACCGTTTTGAAAAAAGGAATAAGGGACATACTTTCCGCTTCCAAAGACGTAGGCTGGGTCCTTGAGCCGGAGGCCAAGCGCCTATTTTCCCTTGCCGGCCTGGATGTTCCCCGATTCAGCCGGGCTACCACCTCAGAAGAGGCAGTTGGATTTGCCCAAGAGATCGGTTATCCCATTGTTATGAAGGTGGTTTCGCCTCGGGTTGTCCATAAAGCGGACATGGATGGGGTGGCTGTGGGCATCGATCGTGATGAGGATGTGACCGAGACCTTTAGTCGTTTCAGCCGGATCGACGGCTTTGCCGGCGTGCTCGTCGAGGAGATGATCTCCGGCGTAGAATTGATGGTGGGCGCCAAGATCGATTACCAATTTGGGCCTATTATTCTCCTGGGCATGGGTGGAACCGGGGTGGAGATTTACCGAGATATCGCCCTGAGGATGGCCCCCCTTCGCCCCGGGGATGTCGAATCGATGATAAGGGGCCTTAAGGCGGGACCCCTTCTGGAGGGTTACCGGGGCTCGGAACCGATTAGCCTGTCCGAATTGACCAGGCTTGTTGTGACCTTTTCCGATTTGGTTATGGATCTCGAGGATTTCATCGAATCCATCGATCTCAACCCGGTCATGTGCTCGTCAACGAAGTGTATTGTCGCGGATGCCAGGATCATGCTCAGGGGTTAACCCAAGACCTTAAGCCATTATATCTCTACCTCATAATTCCCCATTGACTCTTACGGGGCCTATGGTATTCTAGCCTCCCACTTCAGATCTTCTTTTGATCTTTTGCGTTAAAACGAACCATTACGTAGCTAAAAAAGATCGACTGCATAAGAAGAAGTCTAAAGAGGCGGTTAATCTCCCGAACGTGACAAATTAGTTCAATGGAACTTGGCCCATTTTCCTGGATTTCGGAAAGCAGCGGAGGTGAAATATCATCCTCGATTTTTTTACCTCCTTAGGTAAAAAACCCTTTTATATCAGTTATCACCATTCATTTTGTACTAAAGACCGCCGCTCGGTAAAGAGATGTGAGGTCGCGGGGGGCGGCTTCTTCTTTCGGATTTCCGCGAGATCATGCGCAAGGTCTCCGCGATATCTTTAATGAACTGAAGGTAAAGCAGAGAGCGATCGGGGAGAAATTGGGGCATCAAATGCTTTAGTACATGGTAGGTTGCCATTGATGAGGGCAAAGGAATTTACTTGTGACAAATAATAGTCTTAGTTTCCCACCCAAAACATTAAGCCAAAGCTTCCTTATCGTAATCGGCGGGGGAATTGCCGGAATCATCATGGGCGCAAGCCGTCACATTTTGCCCGTTGTTTTTCCCCATATGAAATCAAGTATCGAAATGAACTACCAAGATTTAGGAATTTTGACATCGAGTTATTTTCTCAGCTACATGGTATCCTCATACATTTGGGGACATTATTCTGACCGGATTGGCGGGAAGAGGATTGTCCTCTTTGGGTCCCTCCTGTGTGGGGCAATGATCATCGGGATTGGGTTTTCAAGTCATTTCTTTTCAGCTCTATTTTTTACCATTATCATTGGAATCGGCGCCGGCGGGATTCACGTTCCGATGCTCTCAAACATCCTAAAGTGGTTTGCAGACGGAAAACGGGGGTTTGCCGTTTCCATATTTTTAGTTGGAGAGGGAATACTGGCAATTTTGGCGGGGATCACCATTCCCTTGATTACTCTCATGCTGTCTTGGAGATTTGTCTGGTGGTTTTTCGGAATGTTCGCTATTCTTCTGACCTTTGGATTGTTAGCACTCATAAGGGATTATCCCACCGTAGGTGGGGCTAAGAAACCGGCCTCTTATTTAGATGAGGAACGGATCACCTTCTTTAATATCATGAAGGTACCGAGAATGATCACGTTCAGTCTCGTTTATTTCCTACAGGCGATCACGCGCGGTGCCTTCATGACCTTCATCGTGACATACCTGATCAAAGAAGGCGCATCCTTTAAAATTGCAGGTGGTGCTTTCTCCTCATTAGGACTCGGGTTTATCCCGGGCACCGTTCTTTCAGGA
>DAOVIU010000272.1 GCA_030673585.1 Pseudomonadota bacterium
CAATGACCAGGCCATTGATCCCTATGGGGAGAACATCCCTTACCACCGCGGGAAACGCCCCTTCGGGGGAAATCCCCGGAGCGATCGCCTTGGCAGACATTCCGATAAGGGTAATGGAAAAGGCCAAGGGGATCATGATCAAGGCTGTTATTGCCGTTGCACTCCTCGCCACCCCTTCATTTCGCGCGCAAAAAAGCCTCGAATAGATATCGGGGCCTACTACATAGGTGGAGCCAACCATGAGCAAAAGCGTGACCACATAGGTCCAGTCTCCATAGGTACTGGTGGGGAAGGAAAAATAGGAGGCATCAAGGTTAAGCCTCAGGGATTCAAGGCCTCCCGCCTTTCCAATACTCAAGGGGAGGCAGATGAAAATACCCAGGAGCAAGATGACCGACTGGACGGTATCAGTACGAAGGATGGAATACTGACCTCCTAATATGGTGTAACCGATAAAAACTGCGGCCGACAGCAGGATCATCAAATCCAAGTTTCCCGGGATGAGGACATCGAGGATTTTCCCCGCCGCTACCATCTGACCCGCAATGATACCGAGCCAGGCGATGGATATAACGACCGAGGCCACCAATTTCGCGCCGGAGTCGTACTGATCTCCCAGGAGCTCGGGTAGTGTATAAAAGGCGTACCTGCGAACCCGTTTGGCCATGAAAAAGGCCAGAATCATGAGTCCCACGGCTCCCACGAGCAGCCACCATGCGCCGACGAGCCCCTTTTCAAACCCCAGCCCTGCCATGCCGATAGTGCTGGATCCTCCCACAATGGTGGCCACGAGGGATCCGGTGATCAAAACCGAGCTACCCCTGCGGTCGGCTACGAAGAAGCTTTCGGTCCCCCTGATCCGCCGAAAGCTCATGGTACCAATCAGCATCATCCCTATGAAGAAGAAAAAGACAATAGCTAGATTCATCGGTTTCCCTCCTTATGGGCCCCCTGAGATAACCTTGTCGCTATCCCCGAAAATCTAGGGAACGGAAGTTTCCTGAGGTTTATTCGAAGTACTTCTATAACCCGTTGATTCTATCGTCTGGTATTTCTTCGTGGGAGAGAAACCCTTATCCCTTCGTTTCGGCGCTTTCGAAGTGACCCTTACGGGGCTCGCAGGCGGGGAATGTTTACCCCCTCCAGCCTCTAAAGGGCTGGCCTCCCCCTTCCGTTCGGCTGAGCCCTTCGGTCTGCCTTCGGCCATGAGCTCAGGCCGAATGGAGCTCAGGGTCGAAGACTCACGACGAAGCCGTTCGGCCGAGCTCAGGCCGAGGCCTGCTCACCCTCGATGGGTTCCCCACTTCTCCAGCAGATTACGCTCCGGGAAAACGTTTTTCCCAAAAACTCAGGAAACGCCAGTTTAAAACCCCTTTATCATTGGTTCGAGCCTATTCGGGGAGAATTACGAGCTGATCCTCGCTCAAAGTGAGCCTTTCAACTCCATGGGAGGATACCAAATAGAGGTCCTCAACGCCCGCCACGCCTTTCTCTGGGAAGACCAACTTGGGCTCGAAGGCGAAAACCATGCCTTCCTCCAGGCGCGTATTTACCCCCATTCCCAAAAGGGGAAGCTCGTCCATTTCGAGGCCGATTCCATGACCCACAAAGGGAACCCTTCCCTCTCCATGACCCATGAAGTAGTCCTCAAACCCCTTTTCCTTGGCCAATTCGAGTGCTCTCCGGTATATCGCGCGTCCGGAAGCCCCCGGGCCAGCACTGCGCTCCATATCCCTCTTTATCTCCAGGAGGGCCTCAAATCCCCTCAGGAATAGTCGGGGGGGTTTTCCGATGGAAAATGTCCTCGTTTCATCGCTCACGTATCCGTTAATACCCACTCCCAAATCGATGTAGACGGGCTCCCCCCTTTTCACCCTATGAGCCCCCGCGCCCTGGGCGATGGCGGGATTGGGACCCTCCCCGCAAACCGGGGATGTGCAGAACGAAGAGTAACTCCCTTTCTTCCCCGAGAGGATATGGCAATGGAACATCTCCTGATTCCAACCCCTCATTCGAAGTCTTCCCTGGTGGCCCTTTTTCCGGGCGCGTGAAAAGAGTAGCCCGTCGATCTCCAGTTCCGTCATCCCCCCGCGGATGATCTCCTTGGCCCAGTTCATCACCTCATCCGTGATCTTCGCCGCCTTCCGAATCTGTCGGATTTCATAGCCCGACTTGATGGACCTCACCTTCAAAATGAGACGCGAAACGTCGGTAAACTGGGAACTGGGAAAGAGGGATTGGAAGTGAACATAGTAATTCGCCGGGAGGACATCCAGCTCCAGGCCGATGGACGGAATGTGGCCAAAGCCCCCATCCCGCAATATCCTCGGAATATGCCGCACTTTTTCCAACGATACGATGTTGGACAGAGCCGACTCCTTCATCGCCCGGGCATAGCTCTTTTTAACCATGAGGATCGGCTCTCCCCCTTGGGGTATGAAGAGGAAGGATTCCTGAATTGTACCCGCGAAATAGAAGAGGTCGACGTTTTGACAGACCAGGGCACCATCTATCCCTTGTCCCCTCAAAGAGTCCTGGAATCGTCCAATTCTGGATTTCAATTCGTTTTCAGGAGTATACTCCATTTCATAAACCCCCAGAGGCGTGGAAGGGAAGGCTTCCTCGTAATCCGGCTCAAGGACCTCAGCTCAAACGCATTCCCTCATCCCTCTGTACCTCCAAAGTGCGGATAGCGACTTTGCAGCCCTCTCCGGGGTAGGATAGTTTATGATGCTTCCCCCCTGGACGAGGGACCCCACCTCCTCCTCCCAAATCCCCGGCGGAGAAGAAAAGCAGCATACGATGGGCTTCCCCGATTGGGCGAGCAAACCGGATAGTGCCCTGATTGCGCCCTCGTTGGCCGAGGCAAACATGATACAGAGAAGGACCGAATCGATGGCCTTATCCCGAAGCACGGATTCAACAATCCCCAATATTGCCCGTGAATCATACCAGGCGGGCCCCATATCCACGGGGTTAGTCCTTATGGCCATGGGGGGAAGGAGGTTGTCTATTCTCTTCTGGGTTCTCGCTGAAAAGGGAATAATGCGCAACCCCTCCTTTTCGCAGATGTCACAGGCAGCCATTGCAGGCCCCGCCTGACTGGAAAGGACGGCCACAGCGCGGCCCTTGGGCAGCGAACCCGAGCACAGGGCTTTTGCCGTATCGAGAAGCTCCAAAGAGTTTTCGGTCGTGAGAATCCCGGCCTGTCTGAATGCTCCCTCGTATATCTCATGTCGACCTGCCAGGGAACCCGTATGGGATTTGGATGCCACATCGCTGACGGCCGAAACCCCCACCTTATACGCAATGATTGGCTTCTTACCCTTGAAACCCTTGGCCACCTCCAGCAGACGGCGTGGATTATCGATGCCCTCCATATACATGGCGATCACCCGGGTGTCGGGATCCCTCATCAGATAGGGAATCATATCGGCAAAATCTATATTACACCGGTTACCGAGGCCCACAATCTTGCTGAAGCCAAAATCGTCCCTCATGGAAAGGAACGCCATGAGGTGGGACATGCCGCCACTCTGG
>DAOVIU010000250.1 GCA_030673585.1 Pseudomonadota bacterium
GAAGGCACTGCAGATGGACCTGGATTCCATCCTGCGGATGCGAAGGGAAATCATCGGAAAAATTATCGACCTCCCCTCGTATGGGGCCGAGCAGATATTGGGTTTGGCCGAGGAATTGGCCACCAGGAATGACGATCTACCCATGCTTTTAACCATGATCCATGCGTGGTATAGAGACCTCTTAACCTACAAGGAAAGGGGAAGCGGGGCGCAGTTGATCAATATGGACCTTTCACACGAGATTCAAAAGGCGGCTCCAGGGACGAGTACTCCATCCCTGATCCACCGCATGGAGGTCATCCAGGGAGCCTTATGGAACTTGGATCGAAATGCCAACCGGCAAATAACCATGGAGGCGATGCTCCTGGATTTGGGAAGAACCGGAAACCTCCATGGTGAGATATGGAGTTGACGAGATGGTTAGGGTTGTCGGCGTTAAGCTCTATGATGGCAAGATCTACGAATTCGACGCCTCGGATACGGAATTCAAACAGGGCGATAGGGTTTTAGTGGATACGGAAAAGGGCCGATTTCTGGGAACGATTGCCGTTGAACCGAGGGAAAAGGATACGCGTTCCCTCCTGAAAACCCTCTTACCAATTCTTCGGAAGGCGACCGATGAGGACTTGCAACAGGACGAAAAGAACGTTGAATTGCAGAAAGAGGCCCTCGATTTCTGCCTACAAAGGATAAGGGACAGGGGATTATCCATGAAACTGGTCCGGGTCGAATTCTTATTCGATCGGAGCAAGGCCATCTTCTATTTCACCTCGGAAAAGAGGGTTGACTTCAGGGAACTGGTAAAGGACCTAGCCTCCAAATATCATACCAGAATTGAGATGAGACAGATTGGGGTCAGAGATGAAGCCAAGATGGTTGGGGGAACGGGGAGCTGCGGGCGCGAGCTTTGTTGTTGTCGCTTTCTCAACACCTTTGACCTGGTATCCGTTCGTATGGCCAAGGAACAAAACCTCGCCCTCAATCCGGAAAAAATTTCGGGGGTATGTGGTCGGCTCATGTGCTGTCTCGCCTTTGAACATGAGATTTACTCCCAGCTCAGGAAGGACCTCCCGAAGCTTGGAAAGCGAATCAAGACGAAATTCGGACAAGGAAAGGTGATTCGACAGAACATTCTCGCCCAGACGGTGACACTCCAATTGGAGAATGGTGTCGAAATGACCCTCAATGTATCCGACCTGCAAGGGTAAGATGTCAAAGAGGTTTTACATCACCACGCCTATTTACTATGTGAACGATGTTCCCCACATCGGGCATGCATACACTACCATTGTGGCCGACGTCCTGAACCGGTTCTATCGACAATCGGGGTTTGAAACCTTTTTCCTTACGGGAACTGACGAGCACGGTAACAAGGTGCTCCAGGCGGCGGAGGCGGCGGGTAAAACGCCAAAGGCCTATGCGGACCAAATCAGCGCCTTATTCAAGGATCTCTGGCCCCAATTGAACATCTCCAACGACTACTTCATCCGCACTACCGATGATAAACACAAGAAGGTAGTTCAACTAATCCTCCAGAAAGTCCATGATAACGGGGACATCTATTTCGGGGAATACGGTGGACATTACTGCTTTGGTTGCGAACGCTTCTATACCCAGGGAGAACTGGTGGATGGGAAATGCCCAGATCATCAGAAGGAGCCTCAATTCATTAAGGAAAAGAACTATTTCTTTAAGATGAGTGAATATCAAGGCTGGCTGATCAATCACATCGAGGAGCATGAGGATTTCATTCGACCCGAGAGGTACCGGAATAAGATCCTCTCCTTCCTTCAGGAACCGCTGGAGGATCTCTGTATTTCCCGTCCTAAGAGCAGGATTTCATGGGGTATCCCCCTCCCCTTCGATCCGGAGTACGTGACCTATGTATGGTTCGATGCCCTTATCAACTATATCTCGGCCTTGGATTACCCCTCGGGGAGCGACTTCGGTAAATTCTGGCCGGTGGCCGAACACCTCATAGCAAAGGACATTCTCATTCCCCATGGGATCTATTGGCCAACCATGCTCCGGGCCGCGGGCATTCCCCCGTACAAGAGGCTCAACGTCCATGGGTACTGGAATATCAGGGAAAGCAAGATGTCCAAAAGCCTGGGGAACATCATTAGGCCCTTGGAGGTAAAGGGGAAATACGGGCTGGATTCCTTTCGCTATTTCCTCATGAGGGAGATGACCTTCGGCCTCGATTCTAACTTCAGCGAAGATGCGCTCGTCCAGCGCATCAACTCCGACCTCGCCAATGACTTGGGAAACCTCCTCAGTCGAACCGTATCCATGGTGATCAAGTACTTCGACGGAAAAGCTCAATCGCCGGGCCCCACAGAAGCCATCGATGAGGCCCTCAGGGAAGGAACCTCGGCCATCGTAGACGAGGTGGAGGTTTTTATGAGGGAGATGGCTTTCAATAAGGCCCTCATCTCCACCTGGAAATTCATTGCTAAGGTCAATCAGTATTTGGACCAAACCGCACCCTGGTCCCTCGCCAAGGAAAAGGAACGACGAACGAGGCTGGCAAGCGTATTATATAACGCCCTGGAATCACTGAGGATTATTGCCATCGTGATCTACCCAGTTATGCCCCAAACAGGCGTTGACATATGGCGCCAGATCGGCCTGGAGGATGGACTTCCGGAACAAGAATTTAGCCGGGCCAAAATCTGGGGCCAATATCGTGCTGGCCTCACTATTGAGGGGGCAAAGGCCCTCTTTCCGAGGGTTGAAACCCCAAAGGGCAAGGTCGGGAAGGATGAGAGCTAAGGCCAGGAGAGAGCCGCAAAGGGTCGGATCCATACTGGAAAAGACCCTGAAGAAAATGTCGTTGGATGGGAAATTGAAGCAGCACGAGGCCATAAATGTGTGGAACAGTGTCGTGGGGGAGCACGTTTCTCAGCACGCTCAACCCGAATTCATCAGGAATAAGATCCTCTTCGTCAGGGCTACCAGCCCTCCATGGATGCAACAACTCTCTTACATGAGCAAGGGAATCATTGAGGCACTCAATGAGAGATTGGGTATGTCCATCGTTGAAGAGATCCGTTTCAAATTGGGGGAAGTCGATCCTCAGGGGAAACCAATCCCGACCCCTTCGCGATCTTCACATCCGACCCCTCCATCCGACAAGCGCACTACGAAGAAGATTGAAAAAACCCTCTCCCCCATCAGGGATCGGGAAACACGGGAGATTCTCGGCAGATTGATCCTCAAGGGCCTGCAGAGGCACAAGGGAAAAGGTCGCTGATTATTTCCCCTCCGGTTCAAACCCTTTCACTGGTGGGATTTCTCGATAGACTTCCTTGAGGGGAATGCTCCTGGCTTCGGCGATTCTCTTACAATCCTCAAACTCCGGCGCTACGTTAACAATTTGACCCCCCTGGTCACAGGAGACCTTGAGCCTCACCGTGCCGTATTTGGTCTCCACTTCTTCGGTTCGACGAGTCAATTTTGCCCTTCGGACGGGATAGCGACGCACCCCGATGGAAGTTGATTCCCTGAATAGGGTGTCGATGATCGTATCAACCTCCGCTTCGGGGCTGAGAATTCTGATGGTGACGCCAGGGCGATTTTTCTTCATCTGGACGGGAGTGAAGGTAACGTCCAGAGCTCCCGCTTCTGGAAGCCTCTCCATGAGGTAGCCATGAATTTCGGGGGACATATCGTCGATATCGGTCTCCACCACCCAGATTCGGTCTCCCTCCCACGCCCCTTGGCCTTCCCCCACGATAATCCTCAATACATTCGGTCTTTCTTCGAATACCCTATCGCCCACCC
>DAOVIU010000343.1 GCA_030673585.1 Pseudomonadota bacterium
CCTTGAGCTCGAATACGAGGGGGAAAAAATCGACCTCTCTTCCCCGTGGAGGCGATTAACGATCGAAGAAGCTATCGTTCAATGGGGAGCGGTTGATCCTAAAACCCTCCATAATTACGATAAGGCCTTCGAATACGCCCAAGGGCTGGAGATTCCCGTGGAAAGAGGGATTCCCCATGGGAAAATCATCACCGAGATTTTGGGCGAGGTCGTGGAACCGAACCTCATCCGGCCGACCTTCATCACCCATTATCCCACCGATGTTTCCCCACTTTCTCGAAGAAATCAGGCCCATCCGGACCTCGTAGATCGCTTCGAGCTCTTTATAGGAGGAAAGGAGATTGCCAACGGATTCTCCGAATTGAATGATCCCCTGGACCAGAGGGATCGGTTTATGAAGCAGTTGGAGCAGGGCAATGCTGGGGAAATGGAAGGGCATCGCTTGGACGAAGATTTCCTGCAGGCCCTGGAATATGGAATGCCGCCCACGGCGGGGGAGGGAATAGGAGTCGATCGTTTAGTGATGCTGTTGACCGATTCTCCCTCCATACGGGAGGTGATCTTGTTCCCCCTCTTGAGGCCCCAAAGGCAATAGGCCCTCTCGGGTCACCGGACAGCTGGGAGGAGACGTCTTCCATGTCGATGCCATACGAAATATTCATTGGCCTGAGATATCTAAAGGCCAAGAGAAAACAGTTCTTTATGTCCATTAATAGCATCATTTCCATTGCGGGAGTGTTTCTCGGGGTCATGACCCTCATTATCGTACTGGCCGTAATGAACGGGTTTGAAACGGACATTAAGGATAAAATATTGGGCACGCATTCCCATGTCATCTTATTGAAACAGGGGGCAGGGGGCATCTCCAATTATTCCGCCTTGATCGAACAGGTGAAAGGGTATGAGAGGGTCGTTTCCGCCTCCCCGTTCATTTACAGCGAGGGGATGCTCACATCGAAAGCCAATGTCTCGGGCGTGGTCATCAGGGGCATTGACCCAGATTCCGCAGTTGAGGTGACCAATATCGGCCGTGCCATGATGGAGGGGTCGCTTAGCGACTTGAAGAAGCAGGGAGGAGATAGGGGGATCGCCGGGATCATTATCGGAAAGGAGTTAGCCAGGCATCTGGGGACATTCCTCAATGAGCCCGTCACCGTGATTTCACCCATGGGGACCATAACTCCCATGGGGATGGTTCCCCGAATGAAGCAGTTTAAGGTCACGGGAATCTTCAACGTGGGCATGTACGAATACGATTCAAAACTGGCGTATATCTCTCTCAAGGAGGCACAACGCTTCTTCGATATGGGAGATGCCGTTACGGGAATAGAGATAAAGGTGGACGATGTCTATAGGGCAAAGGAGGTGGCGGGGATTATCCAACGGGATCTCGGGTTTCCCTATTGGACCAGAGACTGGATGGAGATGAACAAGAACCTCTTTTCCGCACTAAGGCTGGAGAAGGTGATCATGTTTATCATCTTATTTCTCATCGTCTTCGTGGCGGCCTTCAACATTGTCAGCACGCTGATCATGGTGGTAATGGAGAAGAACAAGGATATCGCCATCTTGAAATCAATGGGCGCAACGGCCCAGAGCATATTGAAGATCTTTATTATCGAGGGACTCATCATCGGTACCCTCGGGACCATTCTGGGAGCCCTATCGGGCATGCTGGCCGCCATCAATATGGAGACGATCGCTGGGTATGTGGAAAGGGTGTTGGGCTTTGAAGTCTTTTCCAAGGATGTCTACTACCTCGACCGTTTTCCATCGGAGCTGAATCCCGTTGACGTGGTGATAATTGTAATCGTTGCGCTGGTGTTGTGCTTCCTCGCAACCCTCTATCCTTCTTGGAAGGCTTCGAATCTGGACCCCGTGGAGGGCTTGCGTTACGAGTAGAAGTCCTATGGTTTCCGAGAAGGCCCTTATAAAGGGCCGAGCACAGAGATATCTGTCCAGGGGAAACTACAAAAAGGCCTTGGGGGAATTTCAAAGAATTGTCCAATTGGATCCCACGGACCTCAGGGCCCGGCTCAGAGTAGCTGACCTGCTCCATAAGCTGGGAAGATCCGGTGAGGCCGTTGCCGAGTACAAGCAACTCGCCCGTCAGTATGTCGAGGAGGGTTTCCTCATTCAGGCCATCTCGCTCAACAAGATCATCCTTCGCATTGACCCTTCTCAAGAGGACATCGGCAAAGAGTTGGCTGACCTCTATGCTCGGGTGGGTACCCCTTCGCGGATATCGGCAAAGGCCCAAAGGGCTGATAAGAAGCTTCCTGAAATCCCGCTTTTCTCGGATTTGAACCGGAAAGAACTCCACGAAGTAATTAGCCATCTCAGGGCTAGACAGGTGGCCAAGGGAAATCTCGTCTGTAAGGAGGGAGATCCCGGGGATTCCATTTACATCATCAGCTCAGGGAAGGTGGGAATCTTCAAATACTCAAGGAAAAAACAGGAGGACGTCCTTTTGGCAGCGTTGCGCGAGGGGGACTTCTTCGGCGAGTTCGGCTTCTTCTCCGACCGAAAAAG
>DAOVIU010000069.1 GCA_030673585.1 Pseudomonadota bacterium
AATCCGCTTGCAGGGCAAGTCGATTTCGATCCCGACAAGCGATCTGAAAGATGACCCGCATTCCCCTTTGCTTGAGGAAATAACAGGTAGCCAGGGAGCCGAGTCTCATCACCGCGCTCTGAAGGTCTGGAACAACAACAAAATCCACCCTTCCCTTCAGGAAATCCGCATTCTCCAGGAGTTCCCTCGTATCGATTCCCTTTGGGGGCTGGATTTCCGAGATAATGATGAATTTGCCCGATCCCAATTGCTCTCTCAAGCTCATTCCCCCCTCCCTTCTGCCTAAGTGCTTCGATTCGCAATTACGGTGACGTATTTTGGCGACTTATTTCAAAAATATTGCTCACTCCATTCGGCCCGAGCTCATGGCCGAGGGCAGCACTTAGTCCTGAGTGAATAAGTTCGTCATCGAACTTATGAATCGAAGGACTAAGCCGTTGGGCGAGGCAGCAATCCGGCCCGCTCGACAATCTCCGCCATCCGGTGCTCCCATTCGATGGCCATGATGTGGACCCCATGAACCCCTTCAATCCCCCTCAATTCCTGGATCTGCTCCAGGCAGAGTTGGATTCCCTCATCTGCGGGCTTTGGAGCCTTGACCATTCGATCGAGGATCTCCTCCGGGATCGTAATCCCAGAGACGTTACTGTTCATATACCGGGCCATACCACCGGATTTCAGGGGGGTTACACCTGCCATGATATGAACCTCTTCATGCAGCCCCCTATCCCTGGCCATCTTCATCCATTCCTTGAACCGCTGTATGTCATAGATGCACTGCGTTTGAATGAAATCGGCCCCTGCTGCCACCTTCTTGGCCAAACGGACCACCCTAAATTCGAAGGGGTCGCCGAAGGGATTGGCGGCAGCCCCGATAAACATCTTGATGTCACCCTCGACCTCGTCATCACCACCCAGGATGGTCTTCTCATCCCTTATGGTCCGGGCACAGTCGATGAGCTGGATCGAGTCCATGTCGTGAACGTTCTTGGAATCAACCTGGTTCCCGAAGCTCTGGTGGTCACCTGTCAGACAGAGCAGGTTCTTAATGCCCAGGGCTGACGCTCCGAAGATATCGCTCTGGATAGCGATACGATTCCGGTCTCTCGTAACCATCTGCATAACCGGCTCCAATCCCATTCGGACAAGGAGGGAACATGCGGCGATACTAGACATCCTAACGATGGCCGTCTGGTTGTCCGTAACATTGATGGCATCTACGTAACCCTTGAGCATGTTGGCCTTCTTCTCGATGACACCGATGTCGTTCCCCTTTGGAGGACCCAGCTCCGCCGTTACGGCAAACAGTCCCTTCTCCAAAACCTTCTCCAGATTGCTTCCGGCCTTCATAACTTCAGATCCTCCCTCACGATGGTCCTTGGTCCGCTATCCCTGCTCTCCGTGCCCCATTTCTTCACTGGAACGAACTGCTCCATTCTATGGAGCTGACCGATGGCCTTGAGGCGATCGTAGATCTGCTGCCAGACGCAGGGAACGTCTTTCTTAATCTCGCAATTTCCCTCCTGAGATCCGCCACAGGGACCGTTGAGCAGTTGCTTCGCACACCGCGCCACAGGACACAAGCCCCCAGTCATATGGAGCACACAGTTGCCACAAGCCTGGCACCTTTCGACCCAAACACCGAGCTCCTCAGTCTCGCCCATGAAGGTGGTGTTGACACCCGGATAAACCGGGATGTCTGGGAATCTCTTGGCGACGGTCTGGACCCCAACCCCACAGGCAATGGAGAGAACGGCCTCCACATTTTCGGCTTTCTCCCTCAGCTCATCGACGAATTCGGGCTCACACTGCCGGGTTGAACAGTCCTCCAGGACCTCCAGCTTTTGCCCTGACTTTTTCCGGGCCGCTCTCAGTGCCGAAGCAAGGATCCCCACTTCTTTCTCCCCCCCTGCATGACATACCGCAACGCAGGCATTGCATCCAACGAGGAGAAGCTTGTTGTTGGGCTGGAGAAACTCGAGGATTTCATCGAGGGGTTTCTGTTGGGCTTTAATCATCGATTCGTACTCCTTCCCAGACGGCGGGTCGAGGGCGCATCCCCGTCACTTGAGGGGACTGGAGCCAAGCCCCTTGAGATCTTCACACTTCTTTTGGACGGCCTCCGCAAACTTCGCGCCATCGTTGGTGGCCAAATTGCAGAGTTCCAATCTCTCCCTCTCCAGGCCGATCCTCTCCATGATCCCATGGATATAACCCATCCGGGCTTTTGCCATGAGGTTTCCAGTCAGGGATTGACAGTTCTCCTCGTGGCAGGCAAAGATCAAAACACCGTCCGCCCCGTTCTCGAGGGCCTGGAGCATGTGAAAGGCGTCGATCCTGCCGGCACAGGGTACCCGAATAATGTCCAAACCCTCGGGCAACGACTTGCCCAACTCCCCCGCCATATCCGCAGCCACATAAGCGGACTTATCACAGCAGAAGGCGACAATTCTTGGATTAAAGGAGTCCACGAAAATATCCCTTCCTTATGCCATTTGCAGGGAGATTTCGGCGTCAGTTAAATGTTTCAGGGTAATGGCCTTGGTCGGGCACGAACTGACGCAGATTCCGCAACCATAACACTGCGGGGGTAAAACCCTGGCCGCCCTCCATTTGAAATCCTTCCCATACCCGCCGGTGACATAGATATTTTTCTCGGCATACTGTTCCACCACGATGGCCGAATGAGGACAGACCCTGGGACACGTCAAACAGGCAGCGCACTTTACCGGGTCAATTTCCGCAACCGCCAGGTCGAACTCATATACCCCGTGGGACAGCAGCTGGGTTGCTCCAGAAGCCGCAGCCTCCGCCTCCACTAGGGCTTCATCCAGGGGCTGGGGATACCGGCAGCCTCCAGCCACAAAGACTCCCCGGCGGTTGGCCCTTATCCCGGTAAACTGGGGGTTATCGTCCATGAGATAGCCCTCCCGGGCGAGGGGAATACCGAGAATCGTGCCCAGCATCTCGCTGTCCTTGGGAGGCCCGAACTTCTCGCTTACGACGACCAGATCCGAGAGAATGGACAGGGAGTATGCATCTCCCCTCATCGTCGTGGAGACTTCCTTGACCTCCACATTGACCTGGCCGTTGACCAGGGAAAACCTGGGGGGATCATCGTATTTGATGAACATGACCCCCATCTCTCTTGCCTGCCGGTAGAGCTTTTCCATACCATCCATGGATACCTTCACGTCCCGGCAAACCACATAAGCCATGCAGTCGTGATTCCCTTTCAAAAGCATGGCATTCTTAACCGCGTTAGCCGAGTCGATCTTGACCGTTTCATTGACCAAGTCCAGGAGAAAGGTAACCGTACGTACGGGCTTCCCCTTCTCATCCTTCAAAGATTTTCCGGCACTTCTCAACATGGCCTCCATCTGAGGGGGCGAAATGAAACATCGATGCCCGAAAATCCCTTCCGTGTTGGGTATTACGTCGTATCCCGTTGCCAGAATAACAGCCGACCCCTTCACGACTTCTCTCTTTCCCAGGGGATTTTGGAAACTGACGCGGTAATCCCCCAGAAGGCCTTCAAGACCCTTCAGCTCCACCGATGTTTTCACGTCGATATTCCGATGCTTCTTCACCCCTTCAACCTGCTTCAGAAACCAAGAGGCAACGTCATCGGGCCGGTCATAAAAATGGGTGAGTTGGATTGCCTTTCCCCCGATCTCTTTTGCCCTGGTCAACAGCGTCACGCGGATGTTCGCGTCGGCCAGCATCTGTGCAACCCTCATCCCAACTATCCCTCCCCCGATGACCACTACGCTCTTCGGAACCTCGACCTTTTCCCTTCCAATGGGGCTGACGAATTGAGCCTGGCTCACGGTTTTCGCGACGATTGACTTGGCCTTTTCCCTTGCCCACTCGGTATCGTGGATTGTCCAGGCCACCTGTTCCCGTACATTCGCGACGAGGAACATATACGGATTCAGGCCAGTGGCCGCGCCCAATCGGCGAAAGGATCCCTCGTAGACCCTCGGACTTCTCCCCACAATGACCACGCGATCGGCCTCTCCCTTGGTCAACCTGCTGGCGACCATCTCCAGCCTTTCCGGAGAAGAGAGGTTCTCGTCCTGATCACAGGAAACCACCTGGGGAAGGTCGGAGATGTATCGCATCATCTCCTCATCCAGCAGATGCGACAGGGTCCCCTCGCAGTGATCTACTAACACCGCAACGCGGCAACCGTCCGAGGATCTCATCGATCAGATGCCTCCGAGGTATTGAACGATTCTCTGGGCTGTAGCCTTGGCATCAACAATAGAACTGCCGATGTCCCTGGGCCCCTTGCACGCTCCTGATAGAAAAATCCCCGAATTCTCGGGAGGTGACCGGTAGAATCCCTCTTCGTTCTTAGATATTTGAAGCGATTGAGCGATCCTATCGGCATCCTGCCGGGGCGTCATCCCGATGGAGAGCACCACCAGATCAAACCCTTCTTCAACAATCTCTCCGGAGAGGGGATCTATGAACCTCATGCGGAGGTCGGTAGATGTCCTGCGTCCGTAAATCTTCGAAGGCAGGCTGCGGATAAGGCGCATTCTCTCATCTTGACGGCAGGATTGAAGGAGAGACTCAAAGGATCTCCCGAGGGGCTGAATATCGATGTAGAAGAAACTGGTCCCTATCTCCGGATTCCGATGTCGAATAGCTTTCATGAAGCGAAGGGCATAAGCACAGCAAACCTTGGAACACCACAGGTGGCCAATCGTCTCGTCCCGGCTCCCCACACACTGAAAAAAGGCGATCTTCGAGGGGACTCCGCCGTCAGACGGACGATAGACCCCGCCCTTAGCCCGAAGCATTTCATCCAGATCTTGAGCAGTAATAACGTTCTGGAACATCCCATAGCCGTACTCCGGCTTGCGTCTCGCATCAAAGAAATCGACTCCCGTTGCGACGAGGAGGGCCGACGCGTCGAGCAGGGTTTCGGTGCCGTCCGATTGGATCCCTGCCATAAATCGACCGGCCTCCCGAGACACCCCTTCCAGCGAGGCTCCGGCCATAATTTTGACCTGGGGGTTTCGGGTAATCTCCTGAATCTGATTGTCCACGACACAGGCAAAGCATTTGTTGCATTTCTCTGAAGCCTTGCAGGCAAAAACCCCGGCCTGTCCCCCGACCCGATCTTCTCTTTCAACGATCGTTGAGGGAATCCCCACTTCCGCCAACTCTAACGCGGCAGTAACCCCTGCGATACCACCACCAATGATCAGAACATGCCGATTGCTCAAACTCTGCCTCCGGCTCACCAGAACAGGTAAATCCCATGGTCTGAAATGCGAGGAGTGAGAACTCCTAGGGAATCATCGGCTCCGCCTGGCCCTCCGATTAGAGCTCAAGCCAGGAATCGGAATAGAGGCTGTGCCCCAACAGCACCTTCGTCGTCTTAACGTAGTCGACCTCTTCCTTACTCAAGGAGGCCAAATCCGGCTCATCCCCATCCATGACCCGGTGGACCAATTGCTTGATCTCCTTCCGCTCTCCCCTCGCAAAGCTCTTGAGGTCCTCATCGAAGGCATCCACGATGGCGGAATGCATGCCGTATTTCTCCGTCATCATGAGGTAGGTCTGGTTGAGAATGGGCCGTAAATTCTCAGGCGCGCCGTTGGACACGTTGGAGAGGCCGCAGGTCGATTTCAATCCGGGGGCCATCTCCTGAAGGTCCTTGTACATCATCATGAACTCAAGGAGGCTGTTTACCTGGTCCTGTTGGGCGCTCACGGGAGTCACGATGGGATCGATCCAGACATCCTCGTTAGGAATCCCGTATTCCGCCGCCTTAGCCATCAACTCAGCCGTCAAGGAACCCCTTTCGCTGGCATCCCGTGGCATCCCCTCAGGTCCCCAGAGGAGGGCTACAAAACCAGCGTCGTATTTCTGGGCTATGGGTAGCTCGGCTTCCATCCTCTCGGGTCTGGCCATAATGGAATTGATGACGGCCTTTCCCTTCTTGTTTTGGTAAACCTTCAATCCAGCCTCGATGGCGACTTCGTTGGTGGTATCGAGGTATAACGGAATATCCACTACCTCCTGAACTGTCTTGACGATCCACTCCATCAGTTCATCCCCAGCCTTTCGCGCAGGGCCCAGGTTGATATCGATATAGTCTACCCCAACCTCCGCCTCCGCAACGGCAAGCTCCTGAATCGTCTTGGCGTCCCGTTCCCTCATGGCCGTACCGATCCGTTTCACCATGACGTTAAGGTTTTCCCCAATCAGTATCATACCTCCCCTCCTTTTCCCATCCAATCAACCCCTCTTGTGCAATGCGGTGCCGACGGGCTAAGCACTTGAGGAATACCGCAACGTGGTAAGAGAATGGAATCCTTCGATTACTTCCACATCTCCTTGAAAAAGCCAGGCAGGTGGGCCGCTTCCCTCGGCCCAATCATCACCTCCCAATCCGAGCCCAGCTCCTCCTCCAGATCCCCTGATATCACGGCTACTGCCCCTGGAATAATGATCTTTCGGTG
>DAOVIU010000010.1 GCA_030673585.1 Pseudomonadota bacterium
CAACCTTCTTTTCGGGTACTTTAATTTTAGGGCGGCGGAAAATGAGGTTATGGGTCAATCGATTGCCGACCAGAACCTCTATTTTCTTTGGCTGAGAGGGATCCTCGATGACTCGGAGACGGACATCTCTGTCCACCTGGGTCAACTCCCGCTTCATTTCGCTCTTGATGCGGGAGAAGGAGGTCCGTTCGGGGAGCCGAAGCTCAATGGAGGAGGTTTTCCACGAAAGGTTTCCGCTCATTCTCGAGACGGACCGTCGCGAGAGGATATTTCCTTTCGAAAAACCGAGTTCGAAGAGGCGACTATGAATTGCCTTATCGAGGAGATCTATTTTTTGGCTGAGTTGATATTGGAATCGCTCGGGACGCGGATAGAGATAGAGGAAAATGAGGCCCAAGGCCAAAAATAATCCGATGAGGCCCAGAAATGGCCAAAATCGTAAAGATGGCTTCTTCTTCCGTTTCCTGGCTGAGGGTTTCTTCCTCGAGGAAGCCTTTTTGGCTTTGGTACTCCTCGTCGGCCGTCGTACCATGAGGATTCCTCATTTTTTAAGGGAAAGCCCCTGGAAAATCTCCCACCCCTTCATGATTTGCAATGCGCGTTCCAGCTGGGAATCGAGGATTCTCTCCTCCTTTGGCTTTCCTGCCGCTTTTTCCTCCTCCATGCCTTTTAGATGGCCCTCCAAATCCTTTTCCAGTGGATGTGAGGGTTTCTTTTTCGATTCCCAATCATCGGAGTCGGAAACCCGCGAATAGGGAACGATGATATTTGGGATAATACCCGTTGCCTGGATAGACGTACCCTTGGGCGTATAGTACTTAGCCGTGGTCAATTTCAATCCCGAACCATCTTTCAGGGGAAAAATGGTTTGAACGGACCCCTTGCCGAAGGTTTTGGTCCCCAAGAGCAATGCCCTCCGGTGATCTTGTAATGCGCCCGCCAGGATCTCCGATCCGCTGGCGCTGCCGCTGTTTACCAAGACAATTAACGCATAATTTTCTATGGTTTCGTCTCGGTGGGCCTCGAACTTCAGCGGTTCCTTGCTTCGCCCCTCTATGGAGACGATGGTACCTCGCGTGATAAATTTGTCGGCCACCTTTACGGCTTGGTCTAAAAGCCCCCCGGGGTTGTTTCGAAGATCAATGATCAAGCCCCTAAGGGAAGCCTTATTGAGATCCTCTAGTTTTCCCATGGCCTTTTCGAAATCCGAGGCTGTTTGTTCGTTGAACTGGGAGATTCGGACATAACCGATTCCCTTCTCCAATACCTCATGTCTGACGCTTTTTAACGGGATGATATCGCGAACGATAGTGACGTCCTTGGGCTTGATAAACCCTTCCCTGGTGATGGTTATGGTGACTTCGGTTCCCTTGGTACCCCGCATCTTCATGGCGGCTTCATGCAATGTTATGTTCTCGGTGGAATGACCATCGATCTTTATGATGTGGTCTCCTGATTTGATACCCGCCTTGAAGGCCGGGGTATCCTCGATGGGGGAGACGACTGTCAGCAGTCCTTTCTTCTTTTCAATAACGATGCCCAGTCCTTCGAATTTTCCCTTGGTCTCCATCTGCATTTCCCTGTAGACATTGGGTGGCATGAAGGATGAATGGGGATCTAAGGTATCTAACATTCCCTTAATGGCGCCGGAAATGAGGGTTCGATTTTCGGTTTCCTCCACGTAATCCTTCTGTAAATGGTTGAGGACGTCGGTGAAAACCCGGAGATCCTCATAGACATCGTCGGTAACCGCGGAGACCTTCCGGTTTCTCTCCATCCCGACAAGGATTCCCAAAAACGAGATGATTAAGATAAGGACTAATAGCTTTGGGTTGAAGCGGTTGACTATCTTAAACATGTTTGCCTCCTTAATACTGATGAATGTATGGGGATGGAGCTGTTTTTCTCCTAAGTCTTTCCCCTTCCGCTTGCAGTGGCCGGGCCCTCCTTTGCCTCGGAAGGGTCGTTTGAACCTTTGGGTATGAACAGCCATTCTAATGGATTTTCCGGTTTCCCCCTATGCCTAATTTCGAAATAGAGACCGGGATCCCTGATGGAGCCCGAATCGCCGACGAGGGCAATGATCTCCCCTTTCGTGACCCGTTCGTTTATCCTCTTTAATACCTTCGACGTATGGGCGCAGACCGTATAGTACTTATCCCCGTGATCGAGGATAATAATATTGCCGTATCCCTCAAACCAGCCCGAGTAGATCACCCTTCCCGAAAATACAGCTCGTACTGGTGAGTCTTGAGGGGCCTCTATTATGATCCCACGGCCATGGTTCTCCGTGATAACGTTTCCATGCACGGGCAACGACAGCCTTCCCTTATGACCTTTGAAGTTCAAATCATAGATCCCTTTCTCCCTCGTCCCCCTTTCCAGCTTCTCAATCAAAATTTGGAGCTCTCCTGCCCTCTCTTCCAATTCTCGAATCCATTTTCTATACTTCGCCTTCTCCTTCCTTACCACTTGGAGAAAGGCCCTTTTCTCCCTTTTTGCGTGGTGGGTCTCCAGTCTTTTTCGTTCCTTGTCCGCCCTGGCCCGTTTGAGCCCTTTGATGTCATTTTCCAATTTTTCATGGTATTTCTTCTTTTCGAGCCATTGGGCTTGGTAATTTCGCAATAAATTCGTATCGTAATCAATCACGATCTTCAAAAACTTCGTCATTCTCATAAAGTCTTTGTAGGAGCCGGAGGAGAGGATATAGGGGAGATAACCCGTCCTCCCCACCTTGTACATGGCAACAACTCGGGAATGGAGGCGGGTCCGGTTTTGGTCAATTTTATGCTGGATTTGGTTCAGCTTTTCCTGCACCGAGATATTATTTTTCCGAATTCGATCATATTGTGAATCCAGCCTCCTCAACTCCTTTTTCCTTTGGAGAAGGTCTCTCTCCATCCGGCTGAGTGTACCGAGGATGGATTCTTCCTTTTTTAGGACGGTTTTTTCGTTGGCCTTCTTGTGCTTGAGCGCCTCGTGGATCTCCTGGAGCTGCTCCTTTTGGGTTTTAGCTTGTGCTCCGTTAGTGTCAATATCATCACCTGCAAAATTGGTTCCTATGCATATGAAGAGGAGCGAGAAAAAGCCCCAGAAGATTTTTCTCATGCGAATCATTTACGCCCTCAAAAACCTCGCCAAAGACAGGTAGCTCCCCATAATTCCCAAGGAAATACCCACAGAGATTACTCCACCAATGGAGCTCCAGGACAAAAAGGAGAGCGCGATCGGCCCCAAATACGCCGTAATAGAAGGTCCCGACTTATAGAGGAACGCTTGGAACAGGAGAAGCAGCAATCCCAGCGCGAGGATGGCTCCTGAAACCCCTTGAAAGAGTCCCTCGATCAAAAAGGGGATTTTGATATGCCCATTGGTCGCTCCAACCAGTCGCATGATTTCGATTTCTTCCTTTCGGGAGTGGATACTCAGCTTGATGGTATTGGATACGATAAAAGATATGGCGAGGAATAGAATTCCTCCCACTATCCACTGTCCCCATCTCAAGAGATACACAATGGTGGAAAGCCTGGTTATCCATTCTCGTCCGTATTGGATGTCCGCAGTTCCCTCCAGCTGGCTCAGTTCTTCCACAAATTGGCTCAGTCCTTGGCTCCGATAGAATTCTTGTTCAAGTTGAGTTTCAAAGGAGGCGGGGAGGATACTTAAATCCAGACCCTCAAGGATACCCTTCTGGTTATCAAAGAGCCGTTTGAAGAGCAACGTGGCATCGGATTTAGAAACGTATTTGATTGACTTCACGCCTCTTAGGCCAAGGATTTGTCTTTCCAGGTGTTGTACCTCACGGGGCGACAGGTCATCCTCTATATAGCAAATCACTTGGATTTTACCCTCCCAATGATCCATGAGCCTATTCAGGTTTAGCAAGACCAGCAGGAACATGGAAAAAATGAGAAGGGAGAAGACAACAATGCTGATGGATATTCCATTTACCCAGATATTTCTTCTGATGTCCCTCAAGGCTTTTTTAAGAAAGTACATTGGCCTTACAGGTATGAGGCTTTGGATTCGGGCAATAGAATCGGTTCCTCCGGTTGCATCTGGTCCATGATTCTGCCCTCTTTTAGCCTTATGACCCTCTTGCTGTATTTTCCGACTAAGTCGGTGTTATGAGTGGCGATGATAATAGTCATCCCCCATGTATTGAAATTGTTCATGAGGTTAATGATATCGAGGGTGATATCAGGATCAAGGTTTCCAGTTGGTTCATCGGCCAAGAGAATGGGGGGATTATTAACAAGGGCTCGGGCGATTGCCACACGCTGTTGCTCCCCTCCCGAGAGCTTTAATGGCATTTCATCCATTTTATCCAGCAATCCAACCATTCGCAAGGTATTCCATGTCCTTCTCTTTAGTTCTCTCCCCCTGGTCCCCGTAGCCTCTAGAGCGAAGGCCACATTTTGAAATACGGTTAAGTCCTTCAGAAGCTTAAAATCCTGAAACACAATACCGATGTTGCGCCGGAGATAGGGGATACGGGAGGGCTTGACCCTCGAAATATTGATTCCGTTTACCAGGATTTCTCCCCGTGTAGGACTTTCTTCGCAGTATATCAACTTGAGGAAGGTTGTCTTGCCGGCTCCGCTGGGCCCGGTTAGAAAGAGGAATTCGCCTTTATCCACCTGAAGGTTGATGTCGTTTAATGCTTGGATATTGTTGGAATAAATTTTACTCACATGGTAAAATTGGATCATCTTACTTACATCCATTCATGATGGGCTATAGCCCGAAATCGAGGCTCCACGGGTTCTGTTGGTAATTAGAGGTTGAGCGGGTTGAAACTATCGATTAATCCTTAATAAATAATATGTAAATCTCAAAAATAATTAGCATATTTTACTATTCAATTCAAGGACAATGAGGGAACAGACGGGAAGTTGGCTGGATTTACGGAGGATGCGTTTTCCCTATTGTCATGAATAGGGAGTTCCAGCGGGCGGAGGAGATAGCAAGGGCTGAGGAGAAATCCTCGGAATGAATGGCATAGACTTAGGGATTTTGGACGCGGAAATCTTGACACGATATGTGAAGATGTGGTATAAATAGCAGTAAATTAGGGGAATTTGGCAAAATTTTAAGAGAATCCCGATAAGCATCTCAATATTAGCGACTTTTTTAATTTTCTTCTTTTTTTCACCCATAATGGCAGTTGATTTTTTTTGCTATAATTCTTATACTAATAAATTACGTTAATTCTATAGGAGAGGTTCCCGAGTGGCCAAAGGGGGCAGACTGTAAATCTGTTGGCTTAGCCTTCGGAGGTTCAAATCCTCCCCTCTCCACCACGGGGTAACATTTAGCGGGAATAGCTCAGTTGGCAGAGCATCAGCCTTCCAAGCTGAGGGTCGCGGGTTCGAATCCCGTTTCCCGCTCCAATAGAGTCAATCCCGCTCTTAGGTCGAAAAGGTAAGAGAATTAGACCATATTCAAGCCTTTATAGCCTGTGTGATCGGCGAAATTCCGTATCTGTTTCAATTTATCGGTGTTAATTGACTACCTTGATGAGTAGGCGAGGGTTAGTGTTTGCTTTTTCATTTTAGGCCTTGAGCTTCTTAAGCCCACGTAGCTCAGTGGTAGAGCACTTCCTTGGTAAGGAAGAGGTCATCGGTTCAATCCCGATCGTGGGCTCCAGAATTAACTCTTACATTTAGGAGGGGGGGACGATGTCGAAGCCGAAGTTTGAGAGGACGAAGCCTCATATTAATGTGGGGACGATAGGGCATGTGGATCATGGGAAGACGACGTTGACATCGGCGATGACGAAGGTATTGGCGGGTATGAAGTTAGCGAGCTATATGGCGTTTGATGATATTGACAAGGCTCCGGAGGAGAAGGAGCGGGGTTTGACCATAGCGATAGCGCATGTGGAGTATGAGACGGTGAATCGTCATTATGCGCACATTGATTGTCCTGGGCATGCGGATTACATAAAGAACATGATTACGGGGGCTGCGCAGATGGACGGGACGATATTGGTGGTATCGGCTGCGGATGGGCCGATGCCTCAGACGCGGGAGCATGTATTATTGGCGAAGCAGGTGCGGGTGCCCTCTATCGTGGTATTTTTGAACAAGGTGGACATGGTGGATGATGTGGAGTTATTGGATTTGGTGGAGTTGGAGGCACGGGAGTTGTTATCGGGGTATGATTTTCCTGGGGATGAGATACCGATCATACGGGGTAGTGCGTTGCGGGCGTTGGAGAGTGGATCTGAGGATTGGGAGGGTGCGGAGGAGTATCGGCCTATATGGGAGTTATTGGATGCGGTGGATCAGTATATACCGGAGCCGGATCGGGATATTGACAAGGATTTTTTGATGCCGGTAGAGGATGTTTTTTCGATTAGTGGTCGTGGTACGGTGGTGACGGGTCGTGTTGAGCGTGGGTTGGTGAAGGTTGGGGAGGAGGTTGAGGTTGTGGGGATACGGCCGACGGCGAAGACGGTGTGTACGGGGGTGGAGATGTTTCGCAAGACGTTGGATCAGGGTCAGGCTGGGGACAACATTGGGGTATTGTTGAGGGGGACGAAGCGGGAGGATGTGGAGCGTGGTCAGGTATTGGCGAAGCCAGGTAGTATTAAGCCTCATCGGCGGTTTAAGGCGGAGACGTACATATTGACGAAGGAGGAGGGGGGTCGGCACACGCCGTTTTTTAATGGGTATCGGCCGCAGTTTTATTTTCGGACGACAGATGTGACGGGGGTGGTGACGTTGTCAGAGGGGGTGGAGATGGTGATGCCTGGGGACAACGTATCGTTATCGGTGGAGTTGATTATGCCCATAGCGATGGAGAAGGAGTTGCGGTTTGCCATTCGGGAGGGGGGCAGGACCGTGGGCGCAGGGGTCATCAGCGATATCACGGAGTAGGGTTGGCTTGAGCCGCGAAATGGGAGCGCTTTATGGCGACGCAGAAAATAAGGGTATGTTTGAGATCATACGATTCTAAGCTTCTGGACAAATCGGTTGAGGAAATCGTGGATACGGTTAAGCGAACCGGGGCCACCGTTGCGGGGCCGATTCCGTTGCCCACGAAGGTGAACAAGTTTTGCGTGCTGCGATCCCCGCATGTCGACAAGAAATCGCGGGAACAGTTTGAGATTCGGATTCACAAAAGGCTCCTCGATATCCTGGACCCGACCCAGCAGACCGTGGATTCTTTAATGAAATTGGATTTGGCAGCCGGGATCGACGTGGAAATAAAGCTGTAGCTCATAGCCGAGAACCATGATGGAGATATTAAACCAGGGGTAAGCAGCTGAAATGGTGAGGGAAATCATAGGGAAAAAGCTTGGAGTGACTCGCTTGTTCTCACAAGAAGGAAATATCGTGCCGGTGACCGTGATTGAAGCGGGTCCTTGTCCAATCATCCAAAAGAAGACCAAGGAGAAGGATGGGTATGATGCCCTTCAGGTGGGTTTTCTGCCTAAAAAACCCAACAGGGTGAATAGACCCATTACGGGACATGTTAAGAAAAGCGGCAGGGGGGCTTTTTATATCCTCAAGGAATTGAGGGTGGATGAGGTTGATCAATACGAGTTGGGCCAGGAGATCGCGGTCGATATCTTCCAACCCGGTGATTTGGTGGATGTCGCGGGAACGAGTAAAGGAAAGGGATTCAGCGGTGTGATGAAACGCCATGGCTTTCGGGGTGCCCCGGCCTCCCATGGTACCCATGAACATTTCCGGCATGGGGGATCTATCGGTGCAGCGGCGGATCCTAGCCGGACCTTTAAGGGGAAAAAGATGCCAGGGCACTTAGGGAACCGAAGGGTGACCGTTCAAAACATCGAGGTGGTGGAAGTTAGGCCTCAGGAGAACCTCATCTTTTTAAAGGGGGCTATCCCTGGCTGGAGAAATGGAATCGTTACCATAAGGCAAGCTAAGAAGGCTCCGGCTCCCTCTCGACCTGCCCCACCTCAAGAAAAGAAGGAAGAGGCCAGGGAAGAGGTTGAGGTTAAAGCCAAGGCTGAGGTCAGGGAAGAGGCCGCACGGGAGGTTAAGGTTGAGGTAGAGGATAAGGCTGAGGCTAAGGTTGAGGTTGAGGCTGAGGAACAGCCCAAGGAAGAAATTAAGGAAGGAGCTGAGGAGGTAGCTGCAAAAGGAGCCGAGGAAGAGCCTGAAAGGAAAGAGGCCAAGACGGAACAGGCGGAGAAGGGGGAAGTCAAGGAAGAGGTAGAGGTTAAGGCTGAGGCCAAGGAGGAGGTCAAGGAGGAAGCCAAGGAGGAAGCTAAGGCTGAGGTTAAGGAAGTAGCTGAGAAAGAAGGGGAGAAGGAAGAGGTTAAGACTGAGGTTGAGGCTGAGGAGAAGGCCGAGACTGAGGCTAAAGAAGAAGCAAAGGAAGAGGCTAAAGAAGAAGGTAAGAAGGAAGAATCGTAATCCGCGGAGAAAAGGATGGCCCTCGTCAAGATTTACAGTACGAGCAAGAAAAAGGTCGGGGACCTGGAATTGGACGAACAGGTCTTCAACGCGGAGATCAAGGGTCATCTGCTTCATGATGTTGTCCGAATGCAGCTGGCGAAAAGGAGGGCTGGAACGGCATCGATCAAAAAGCGATCAGAGGTCAGGGGGGGAGGTAGGAAACCATATAGGCAAAAGGGGACTGGAAGGTCCAGGGCGGGTTCGATCCGATCTCCTCTCTGGAGAGGAGGAGGGGTCATCTTCGGTCCTACCCCGAGGGATTTTGGGTTCAGCGTTCCCAAAAAAGTGAGGAAACAGGCCCTGAGGATGGCTTTAAGCGCAAGGGCCGCGGAGGGGAAATTGCTGGTTCTTAACCAGTTCCAATTAAAGGAGATTAAGACGAAATCCTTCTTAGAAATCCTCAATCGTCTCGATATGGAAAAGGCCCTCATTATCATCGGTGGGGAAAACGTTAACCTGGAGCGGTCGGCGAGAAACATTCCAGGGGTCAAAGTGTTGAGGGTTGAGGGGTTAAATGTTTACGACATCTTGAATCATGAGAATTTGATTCTGGTCAGAGATGCCGTTGAGAAAATCCAAGAGAGATTGGCATCATGAGCAAAGTTCATGATATTATTATTAGCCCGCTGGTAACGGAGAAGAGCACGATCCAACGGGAAGGCCAAAATCAATACAGTTTTAAGGTAGACAAAAGGACGAATAAAATCGAGATCAAAGACGCCGTTGAACGCCTATTCAAGGTAAAGGTGAGGGAAGTCAGGACTGTTACGGTTCGGGGGAAGGTAAAGAGGCTGGGAAAACGGTTCGGCAAGAGACCTGATTGGAAAAAGGCCATCGTAACAGTGAAAGAGGGGGATCGGATCGAGTTCTTCGAGGGAGCTTAGCTCTGATCCCTTCTTGGAGGCATTGACCTATGGGAATTGTGAAACATAGCCCTACTTCACCGGGGAGGAGATTTCAGACCGTTTCCGCCTTTGAGGAGGTCAGCCGGGGCAGGCCCGAAAAAAGTTTGCTGAAGCCTCTGAAGAAGAGCGGCGGCAGGAATAACTATGGAAGGATGACCGTTCGCCATGTTGGTGGGGGGCACAAGAGAAGGTACAGGGTTATCGACTTCAAACGGGGTAAGAAGGAGATACCGGCGAAGGTGGCCTCCATTGAATACGATCCAAATCGGTCTGCTCGGATTGCCCTCCTGCACTATATGGACGGTGAAAAGAGATACATCATCGCTCCCCTGAACCTGAAAGTTGGAGAGACCGTTATTGCCAGTGAATCGGCAGACATAAAACCGGGCAATGCCCTTCCGCTGCGAAAAATCCCCTCCGGGACCGTTATTCACAACGTCGAATTGAAACCAGGAAAGGGAGGGCAGATTATTCGGAGCGCCGGCTCAAATGGTCAACTCCTGGCGAAAGAGGGGAAATACGCCCGCATCCGCCTTCCATCTGGAGAGGTACGGCTTGTATTGTTGGACTGTTTTGCCACAATTGGGCAGGTCGGCAATATCGATCACGAGGGCATCTCCCTGGGAAAGGCGGGCAGGAGAAGGTGGTTGGGAAGGAGGTCTCGGGTTAGGGGGGTAGCCATGAACCCAGTCGATCATCCCATGGGTGGGGGTGAGGGTAAGAGCTCTGGGGGAAGGCATCCGGTTACCCCTTGGGGTGTCCCGACTAAGGGCTTCAAGACGAGGAGAAACAAGGCTACGGAGAGGTTTATCGTCAAGAGGCGGAAGTAAGTCTGGCCAGATCGTGGAGGAGAAGGGATGGGACGATCAGTCAAGAAGGGTCCCTTTGTCGACGAAAGTCTGCAGAGGAAGGTTAGAGTGGGACAGGGTGGGTAGAGCGTCTTGACCAGGTCTTTACGATCTTCGCACCTTGTGCCTGTCTAACCTTCCTTTGCGGACGTGGCTCGACAAAGGGAGCCTTCTTGAC
>DAOVIU010000095.1 GCA_030673585.1 Pseudomonadota bacterium
CATGCCCAGGGCAGTCTCTGTCCGTCTCGAAACCCCCAGGAAGGGACAAATACCCAGAAAGCGGGTCAAAACGAAGTTGTTAACCAGGACGGTACCGATGATTAAAAGCAGAAGTTTCGTCATATCCGCGGTAAGATCCTCGAAACTGAAAATTCTTGGGGCAATAAATGACGGGGAAATCTTTTAGATAAGAGAAATTGCGCTGATTGTCAAGAAATTATCGCCTCCTGTCCCGTGCCCGACAAACCAACGCAATCTTAGAAAATCCACAGTACGCTATGAAAGCGCGGCGTTAAAGGGCGAGGAAAAAATGAAAGGTCAGTGGCTTTTCCCCAAGGCGGGCAATGTCACCGAAGACTTCCAGAAGGTTAGTGATTATGTATTTTCGGAAGAATCAAGCTGGGCCAACTTCTGGGAAAAACCGATCCATACATTTGGGCGAAGCATCGCGCCAAACTGGCCAAGGGAATTTCCCCCCGGTTTATGCTCATCGTAAAACCTTCTCCAGCTTCTCGATGAGCCTCCGGTTTTCCTCCATCGTCCCGATGGTGATTCTGGCAGACGTCGCATAGTCCCAGATGAAACCAGGTCGGATAATCACGCCCTCCTTCAGCAGGGCATCGTACATCTCCCGAGAATCCCTTCTGAAATCGACGAAGACAAAATTGGCCTGCGTGGGAACATAGTCGATCTTCAACCGCTCGAACTCCCCATATAGGAAGGTCTTACCCTCCTCATTTGTCCGTAAAACCCCCTTCGCATGTTCCTCATCCCTCAGCGCCGCCAATGCAGCGGCCTGGGCAATTCGATTGACGGGAAAGGGTTCCCGCACCCGCTCCATAAGGCCGATGAGATCCCCGTCGGCCACGGCAAACCCAATGCGCAATCCCGCCAAACCATAGATTTTGGAGAAGGTCCTCAAGACGATCAGGTTGAGATCCCTCCTCAGAAGGGAGGTCCCGTCTGGATAGTCCCTTTCAGATATATAGTCGAAATAGGCCTCGTCCAAAATAACGATCATGTGGTCCGGAAGATGGGCCAAAAATCGATGTAACGCCCCCTTGGGGATGAGGGTTCCCGTTGGATTATTGGGATTGCAGAGAAAGACCAGCTTGGTCCTGGGGCCGATGTGCTCCGCCATCCCATCCACGTCGTGGGTATGGTTCTTCAATGGAACGGGAACGGGGTTCCCCCCCATGATACGGGTAATGCTCTCATAGACGGGAAAGGTGGGCTCAGCCATGATCACCTCATCCCCCTCGTTTATGAAAGCCGCACCGATCATCAAAATGACATTGTCGCACCCGTTTGCCAGGGTAACCATCTCCTCCGTTACCCCCAACCTTTTGGCAATTGAGCTCTTCAACACGGTGCACGGTGGATCGGGATAGCGGAAGATGTTGCCCAGTTCTGCCTCAACGGCCCTTATGACTTCGGGCGAGGGCCCGTTGGAATTCTCGTTGGAGGCCAGTTTGATCATCCCCTTGAACCCCAACTCCCTCTGGACCTCCTCAATGGGCTTCCCCGGAACGTAAGGTTTGAGGTTCAAAATTCCCTTTCTCGCCAATTTGGTCACATCCCTCATCGCTTCCTCAGTACACCAGTCGGTCTACCACCTCAGTTCGCTCAACCCTCGCATCTCCCCACGAGGCGATTCCACTGGCGATCCACGTTTTCCTGAATTGTCGCCACCTCTTCCTTCGTGAGGTGCCCAAACCTTCCCTGTTGACCCAGGTAATCTTCAACGGGAATTCCCCTCGGCTGATAGGTGATGGTATAAATATCGCTGTGCTCGATCTCATACAAGGGAAAGGTCTTCGTCTCGACGGCCAGCCTCGCCACCTTGACCGCCTCATTGGAGGCAATCCTCCAACCAGCCGGGCAGGGGGTAAAGAGGTGAATAAACCTCGTCCCCTTTATCCCCTTGGCCTTCTCGAGCTTTCGAATGAGGTCCTCCGGGTAAGCGACGCAGGCCGTGGCAGCATAAGGAATGCCGTGGTCGGCCATGATGGCCATCATATCCTTCTTCGGTCGCTCCTTTGGACTGCCGACGGGGGTGGTTGTGGTCCAGGCTAGATACGGCGTTGCTGAGCTCCGCTGAATTCCGGTGTTCATGTAGGCCTCATTGTCGCTGCAAATGTAGATAAAATCGTCATTTCGCTCCGCCGCACCGGAGAGGGCTTGAATCCCAATATCGAAGGTACCACCATCCCCCGCCCACGCGACCACCGTGGTCTCCGTATCCCCCTGCATATCCAGGGAGGCCCGAATCCCGGAGGCCGAACACGCAGCCGTTGCAAAAGCTACATGTACGATGGGAACCCCGACGGCGGAATAGGGAAACCCACCCACAATGACGGACATGCAGGAGGCCGGAATCACGACCACGGTCTTTTCCCCCAAGGCCTTCAACGCCAATCGCAGTCCCAAGGGGGATCCACAACCCGCACAGGCAAGGTGGCCGGGTCCTATGTGTTCCTCTTTCGGTATATGGATCTTCTTCATGGGAATCTCCCCGTATAGCCCCACCTCTTTAAATCGACCCAGACGACCTCTTCCTTCGGGCCGGGGTTATCCAATGTATAACGAATGGCTTCCTCGATGGCTTCCGGGGTCACGTCCCTGCCCCCCAGCCCCATAACGAATCCGAATACCGTGGGCCTCTCATCCTCGTTGCAGAACGTCGATCGGAGTTCCTGGGCAAATATCCCCCCGTGGCCAAAGGAGATATTGCGATCGATTACGCCCACCTTCTCGACCCCATTCAAAACCCCCTTAATCTCCCTCATGGGAAAGGGCCTGAACATCTTCACCTTCAATAATCCCACCTTAATTCCTTCCTCCCGCAACCGCTCTATGACCACCCTTGACGTGCCGGTCACCGTTCCCGAGGTCACCATCACCGCATCGGCATCCTCGCACCCATAGGGCTCGACGAGGCCGTGGGTCCTCCCGAATTGGCGGCCGAATTCCTCATCTACCCTCCGGGCTACCTCCACCGTCTCCTCCATGGCCTTCTGCATCTTGTAGCGAAACTCCATATAGTAATCCGGTGAAACCAACCCGTAATAGGCCCGGGGCTCTTTGGGATTCAAACGGTATTGGGGCTCAAAGGGTGGGAGAAACTGGTCTACCTCCTCCCGTTCAGGGATCTCCACAACCTCCGAGGTGTGGGAAAGAAAGAAGGCATCCAGCACCACCATGACGGGCAGATGGACCGTTTCCGCGATCTTGAAGGCCTGGATGATGGTATCGAGCACCTCCTGGTTGTCCTCGCAGTAGAGCTGAATCCATCCCGTGTCCCTCTGGGATAGGCTATCGGTCTGGTCCGTCCATATGTTCCACCCAGGCCCCATCGCCCGATTCACGTTCACCAAGACGATGGGAAGCCTTGCCCCCGCGGCCCAGTGGAGCATTTCGTGCATGAGGGCCAATCCGTGGGAAGAGGTGGCCGTAAAGGACCTCGACCCCGTTACAGAGGAGGCGATGATGCTGGCCATGGCCGAGTGCTCCGACTCCACTTTGATGAACTTGGCCTCCATTTCTCCCTCGGCACAAAATCGGGACAACTCCTCCACGATCGTCGTTTGGGGGGTTATGGGATACGCCGAGATCACCTGAACCCGGGAAAGCATTACTCCATAAGCCACCGCCTTATTACCGCTCACCACCCGCTTCATTTGGCCTCCTTTTCCACGGATAGGGCGTTGCGCGGGCATTCAGCAATACATATGCCACAGCCCTTGCAGTAGTCGTAATTGATCCGGTACTTCACCACCCCCTCGTCCATAATGACCGATAGGTCGGGGCAGAAGACATAGCAATTCTCACATCCGTCGCACACGCCACAGCTGAAACAACGCTCGGCCTCTTTCAAGGCCTGTTGCTCCATTAACCCCTCGCTGACCTCCCTGAAATCCCTTGCCCTTTCGGGGACCGGTAATTTGGCCCTCTCGTTTCTCTCAGCATGCTCGAAATAGTCGAGGTTGAGCTCATCAAAGGCTGCCACATGGTTGCTCCGCCTCCGGGCTATCTCGCTGACGTATTTGGCCACGGAGAGGGCTCCGTTCTCCCCCACCCGAATCCCTTGAAGGAGGCTGTCCACATCCCTCTTTCGCACAAGACAGTCGATGGAGATTGCGGCGCGTTTCCCAAAACCGATGGCGTGAGCTACGGTTCGATGGATGTGGGCCATGTCCCCGCCGGCAAAGATGTCCCTTCTGCTTGTCAGTGCACCCTGATCGACGGAAACCATCGTGTTCTCGACTCGGATATCATTCGGAAGAAACGTCAGATCCGGCTCCTCTCCCACGGCCACGATGACGTTATCCACATCTATGGTGAAGCTTGAACATGCAACGGGAACGGGCCTCCTCCTCCCCGTCTCATCTTCCGCTCCCAACTCCATCTTGATACATTCCAATTGGCTTACCTTCCCCTTGTGGCCTATGATCTCAGTCGGTCCAGTGAGGAACTGAATCTCTATCCCCTCTTCCGACGCCTCGGAGATTTCCTCCCCGAAGGCGGGCATCTCCTCCCTCGATCTCCGATAGAGAATCATGGGGTTTTCGCCAAGCCGCAATACCGCCCTCGCCACATCCAAGGCCGTATTTCCCCCTCCGATCACCGCTACCCGCTTCCCAACTCGGACCGCTTTTCCCAAATTGATGTTCCCAAGGAGATCCAGGCCCGGACCAACCCCTTCTAAATCCTCTCCCGGGATATTCAATTTCCGGCTGACATGAGCCCCCGTTGCCAGAAAAACGGCCTCGTAATCCCCCAAGTCCTCGAAGGAGAGATCTCCTCCCAAGCGCGTATTGGTCTTGATCTCCACCCCATGTGCCTGGATGTCCGTTATCTCCTTGTCCAGGATATCCTTGGGCAAACGGTATGAGGGAATACCCGTCCTGAGGATTCCCCCTGGCTGGGGAAGTGCCTCGAAGACGGTCACTTGATATCCCATTCTGGCCAAATGGTAGGCACAGCTGAGCCCCGAAGGTCCTGCCCCCACAACAGCTATCCTCTCCTTCCTTCTCCCCCCTGTGGGATTTCCCGGAGCCGGAGGCGGCGCATGATCCGCCACAAATCGCTCCATGGCGTTGATGGCTATGGCCTCGTCGTAATCCGCTCTATTGCAGTGAGACTCACAGGGGTGAAAACAAACCCGTCCACATACGCCCGGAAATGGGTTCTCCTCCCTGATTACGTTCCAGGCTTCATCGTACCTTCCCTCGCCCACCAGTCCGATGAACACGGGAATATCGACTCCCGCTGGGCAGGCTGCATTACAGGGCGGCGTTTTATCCTCGTATTTCGGCCTGATATACCTCCACGTCCCCGTTCTATTCCAGGTCATATCGCCTGAGGAGACGGGGGCAAAGGGCATCTCCGACTCCCGGTTGTAGATGATTTTGCCTGGCATGATGTCTCCAGATGAGAGAATACGGGATTGCTTACAGTTTACCACAAATCTCGCTATTTTACTCCTGACCGCTCCCCCGGTCGAATCCCGAACCCATGCTGGGTCCCCCTCCCAGAGCCTTGATGAGCGATACCTCGATGAATCCGGCAACCGCCAACAGGGGAATCACCAAGAAGAGATATCCCATGAGCTCGCGGCCGAAGAGGTGAAGTGCATTGCCGTATCCCCCCAGGTAGAGCTCCCTTCCCAAGCTCATGCCGAGGGAAAGGCTAATCCAGGCAGCGGGAAGCTCGAAAAGGGAAACAGGGTTCAGGATAAGGGAGAAGAGCCTCAACTTCCCCACCTCCTTTAGGCAAATGATGGCGATATGGGCACCGAGAAGAAAGGAAAAAAGAACGGGGAGGACGATAAATAATCCCGATACCAGGTTGCAGAAAAGGGAGAATGAATTGAGCGAGAAGATAAGTGCCC
>DAOVIU010000048.1 GCA_030673585.1 Pseudomonadota bacterium
AGTCAAGGGAAGCGGTGAAGATCTCCCGCGTCAGGTCCCATTCGAGCTTATCCACTTCCGACTCTACGATGCCCACCTGCTTGGCCTTTTCCCGTATTACCTTGACCTTGCTTCCTTCCCCGAGGTAGTCCTCCAGGGCCTCCTTAAGCGGAACGAAAATGCCGAACGACATTTGGGCCACCTGAAGAAATTGGGGCTTCAATTCCTCGGGGACCTCGGGCCGCTGATCCAGAAAGAAATCGCAGCAAGCCTCTGCGGCATCGCATACCTTATCGATCCTTTCAATCACATTATAGATATCCCCTCGGACCATGGGTAAATAGGCCCCTGAATAGAGCTTATCTCTGATGCTGTAACGGATAAAATCGTTTTCCGTTTCAATACCGTCCACCTTGAGCGCCAGGGCCTTTGCCTCAGGTATCTCCCCTTTGAGATAGGTTTCTACCGTTTTCATGGCCGTCGTCAGGCACTCCTCTGCCGTATTGAGATGCCTGAGTATGAGATCGACCACCTCTTTCTCTTTCTTGAAAATCACCATTATGCCTCCATCAGAAAAGTTTTTGCGAGGGCGTAATCAAATCTCAACCCCCCTGAAAGGGAGCCTATGATACAAAAAAAGAGGGGCCAGATCGCCCCTATTGACCAATCCCTCGCAACGTATTGTTTGAAAATCAAATCACCAAGGCCTGCACAGAACAGGAAACCCAAGGCGAATAGTGCAGACAGGTTCACCGCTAAAACCGGACCCCCTTATTTACACAATCCATAGCCGAGACTTTTACGTATAGCTCTTGAAGAGCTCCGTTGAGATAATCATCTTCTGGATGCTGGAGGTCCCCTCCAGATACTCCATCCCCCTGGCATCGGCATTGAGCATGCTGGTGATATTGCTCTTCAGATATCCCCTGCCGCCCATGATCATCTGCCCCGTTTGGGCCACGTGCATTACCATTTGGGTGGCAAAAAGCTTTGCCTGGGATGAAGCACTCCGATAATACGGGGTGTTGACCTGTTTTAACGCATGGAAACAGAGACCCCGTGCCGCGTTGATCTGGGTATACATATCCGATATCTTAAAGCTGATGTCCTGACTACTAGTGAGGGGGTGATCGAATTGAATCCTCTTACGGGAGTAATTAAATACCTCATCCAGGATTCGACAGGCGAGCCCGCAACCAATGCCCGCCAGCAATATCCTTCCCTTGTCGATGGCCTCCAGGGTAAGCAGCAAACCCCTCCCCTCGTCTCCGATCAAATTATCCCCGGGAACGACGCAGTTCTCATAGATGAGCCTTCCCGTGGGGAGGATTTTCAATCCGTCCTTTTCCGGCAAAACCTCCACCCGGAAGCCCTCTATTTCCTCCTCCACTGCGAAGGCGCTGAGGGATCGCGCTCCCTTCTTCCCCCTGGTGTTGACCAAAATGGTGTAAACTCCGGCGAGCCCCGCGTTGGATACGAAGATCTTTTGGCCGTTAAAGATGTAATTATCCCCCTTAGGCCGAGCGGAGAACTCGATGGCGCTGACATCGGAACCCGCCCTTTCCTCGGTCATGGCGATGGCGCCGAAATCCCCCTCCCCCAATCTGGGAAGAAATTTGGCCTTTTGGCCCTCATCATTTCCGGCGAGGATGAGGTCTACCGCACGACTGTGGGCCACAAAGATGATCCCGAGACTAGGGCACGTATAACCGAGGAGTTCCATGATGAAGTAGATATTCTCCTCAGATGTCCTGCTTCCCCCATATTCGGTGGGAATAAAGAGTTTGAAGAAACCGATTTCCCTCAAACCCTCATAAATGGACTCCCAGGGCCGTGGGAGGATAATCCTTCCCTTTTCGAATTTGATGCCAGCCTCGTACATGGTTTGCAGATTGGGCATGACCCTCTTCTTGAGAAGGTCGATAAAATTCGCGGTAAAGGCCTTATCCTCTCCCCCTTCGAGGAAGGACCGCAGGATTTTGAGCAAGTTATCCAAGATTCGTGCCCCCCAATGATTTCCCGTCATTGTAAATCATGTATCATCCCGAAATCAAGGGTAATGAAATAGGCGTTTGCAGGGGTTCTACCGAAAAACCGGGGTCCCAGAGCGGAATGTGCCGGAGGGGTAGGGTACCTTTCGAGGACAAGCAGGCTTCGTCGTGAGTCTTCGACCCTCAGCTCAGACCGAAGGGCTCAGCCGAACGAGAGCAGAGGGGCGATAACAGCGAAGAAATTCAAATACGTCAACAAAAATGGGGGAAATACCCCCATTCGTCAAAAAGCCCTTGGCTATCGTCGACGGGTATCCGTCGCTTAGCCAACTCCCATCCGGTCCAGGGTTTCCAGGTAGGCCTCGAGTCGCGTCCGGATCTGAACTTCGGAATAGAAGCGGGGATCCCCCATATCGGACTCGAATACGAGAGCGGGTATCCCCGTCTCCTTGGTGATCATATCCTTGAGCTCTAGGACGCCGAAGGTAACCGCCTTGCAACTTCTGTTCATGAACATAATGTTTCCGTTCAGGGAGTACTGCCTAAATAGCGCAACTGCCCTTTCCGCCCGCTCCTCCAATTCCACATTGGAGAAGACCGATGTGTAATTTTCCGCCAGGGTGCGCAGGGGATTCGATACATCGAAGTCATAACTCCAGGCATGGGTATACAGGGAGGTGAGGATTACCGCGTCATGTGCGGCCAGGAAGTCGAAATGATCCCTGAACTTGAACCAGATGGGGAGGTTCTCCCAATAGAGGCGGAACCGTTCATTGGGGATAACCCCGATGCCCTTGGATACCTTTTCCTCTTTAATCTCCTCGATCAGGAGCCGATAGTAGTCCACCGCCTCCTTGGTTCCCCTGAGGTAGACCGTAATGGCCATGTGAATGAGGGCGTCGAAGATACTGATGGGGGAGGGTTTTATGGAGGCGAGATCGAGAAACTCCTTGTAGAGTTTGCTGGCCTCGGCCGAGTATCCCAACACCTCCCTCAGGCGATCGTAGTCAAACTTTCTCCCCGTCAGCTCCTCGAGGGCCTCGATCATCTCGGCCAATTGGCGTTCCACATACGTTATGATATTCTTGCGAGCCTCATCCTTTCGGATGTACTGAGGGGTATCGAAGACGAAGACCGGAACCCCATATCTCCTCGAGAGAACCTGGAACCACTTGGTCAGGGTAAAACACTGGGCATTACAGGCCAACAGGAAATCTGGATCTGGAATTCCCCCTATCGGGCTCTCCCCCACCTCTCGATAGCCCAGATCGCTCCTTGCGTAAGCACAGAGGTGGCTCGTATATCCCCTCTTTTCGATCTCCAGGGAGAGCCTCGGCATCATCCGCCCGGTGAGACACATTACCGCATGGTTTTCCGGATATATGGGGATGATATCGTGGGCATAGAATAACTCCACGGGGGAAACGGCCGTGGTATACGCGACATATTTATCCTCCTCGTGGGCCCTGAGAGCTGCCCCATAGTAGTCCTTGGTCAGCTGCTTCATCACTTCCTTGGCTTTTGGCTTTTTCTCGTCCTGCTCCCCCATGGCTTAATTCCTCCTATGGGTGTCTATTTCTGCGCCAGTGCCTCCGCGAAAGCTTGGATTCGCGTCCTTACCCCCGCGAGATGGGTCGTTTGATATTCCGTCTCCACCACGAATATTTGGATGCCCTCCCTCTCCATGTTCCCTATCAAATCGGGAAGGTCATAGTCCTGGGATTCGTTGAACTTGATGTGGAGATAGATCACCCCCCCAGCCCTATTTCTCCGGACCTGGGCGAGGAGGTTTTCGAAGATCCTGTCCCCCTCCTTGTCGTAGATCGGGGTGAAGGGCCCCTTCTTGAAGTGGCGATCCACAATGGCCTTCAGGGGGTCACCATCTACCTCGACGTCGGAATCTATGTACCGCCATCCCACGCAAAGGTCATCCCCTACCACCTTCAACCCCGATTGGTCGAGGATATCCATGATCTCGGGAGGTTCCCAGACAATCCCCGAAAGGACAACGCGCGTGCCTTTTTCCTCCTTCCCCCCCAGATCAGTTTCCTCAATGCCCGAGATGAGCCTCTCCAAGAGGCGGTTATGCTCCTCCTTGGGCCACCACATGGACGACTTGATGATGTCGAAAAATTCCCGGTTTGTGATGAAATCGGGATACGTTCGCTTCATCTCGTACAAATGCCTCAAAAGCCCACGGTTCTGATTGTAAAGGCCAATGCTATCCCAGAGCGTCCCCTCCGAAATCTCCCTTCCCGTAAAGGACTCCATGCTCCTCTTCAGCCGCAGGGTCTCATCCAAGAGCCATTCCCTCGCGCTTGGCCTATCGACCTGCCGCGGAGGTAAGAAGTTTTCGAAATACTCCCAGGAGACGTTCCTCCTCCAGATATCACAGAGATGTTGGGAAGTATCATCGACCTGAGGGAGGACGTATCCATCGAAGAAATCCATCTGATATGTAAGCACTAGCTCCAGGTCGCTCCTGGCCTGAGAGCAGGCATTGTCGGGCAAATGGGTGTTGGCCCTGAGAATGCGTTTGTTGGTCCCCAATATGGTGAAGGGAAACATGCCCGAAGCGTGGATCAACTCCTCGGGCACATCGGCCAGGGTGCTCCCGATAATCTTCCTTTCCCCCTCCTTCTTCCAAGCCCTCAACATCGGGTAAGGATCGCGGGCTATGGATAGGAGCTCTTCCAAAACCCCACGGTTCATCTCTCCTCCGGTCATATAAGAACACCGCCCCGAGGAATCGGGGCGGATCTTTTCCGAGGTCCCATCCCTGATGGTGGCGAAAACGATACTACATCTTCCTCTCGTCGAAGACTCGCTTTGCCTTCCCCTCGCTCCTGGCTATTGTCTTGGGGGGCACCAACCTGACCTTCGCACCGATACCGACAATTCCCCTGATTTTCTCCTCGACCTTCCTCCGGGTTTCCTCAATCTTCTCCTTGCCCGCCTCGTAGACCTCTTTCTTTGCCTCAACATCTATGTGCATGGCGTCCAGATACCCCTTCTTCTTCACGACGATCACGTATTGAGGTTCGATCCCCTCAACGTCCAGAAGCAAGCTCTCAATTTGGGAGGGAAAGACATTAATTCCGCTGATGATCAACATATCATCGGACCTCCCATACACCTTATCCATCTTGACGAGGGTCCGTCCACATTCGCATTTCTCCCTCCGCAATGTCGTCATATCTCGGGTCCGATACCGGATGACGGGCATGGCCCGCCTCTGGAGGGCGGTAAAGACGAGTTCTCCCATTGTTCCCAGGGGGAGCACCTCCTCCGTCACGGGGTCAATGATCTCAGGCAGGACATGGTCCTCATTGATGTGAAGGCCGTTCTGCTCGATACAATCGAAGGAAACCCCTGGCCCCATCAACTCCGTCAACCCATAAGCCTCCATTGCCTTGATCCCCAACCTCTCCTCGATCTCCCTTCTCATCTCTGTGGTCCAGGGCTCGGCTCCAAGTACGGCCACCCGTACGGGCAACGACCTCACATCTACCCCCATCTCCTCCGCCCTTTCCGCAATGGTCAAGGCGTACGAAGGGGTACAAAAGAGGGCCGTCGAGCGAAAATCCTGCATCAGAATAATCTGCCGTTCGGTCTGCCCCGACGAAGCGGGGATAATGGCCACCCCAATCTTACTCGCCCCCTGGTGAAACCCCAGCCCACCGGTAAACAAACCCATTCCGTAGGAGTTCTGGCAGATATCGCTGGACCGAATTCCCGCGGCAAACAGGTTCCGCGCCATACACTCCGCCCACTGATCCAGGTCCTCCGCCGTGTAGGGGCCCGTTATGGGCTTTCCGGTAGTACCCGAGGAGGCATGAATTCTCACCACCTCGCTCATGGGAACGGCGCAGAGCCCAAAGGGATAGTTGTCCCTGAGGTCGGTTTTCACGGTGAAGCGAAGCTTTGCCAGGTCATCCAGGGATTTAATATCGCCCGGCTCCAACCCCATATCTTGGAACGTATTCTTATAGAAGGGAACCTTCTCATAAACCCATTTGACCGTCTCCTTGAGGCCCTTCAGTTGAAATTTCTGCATCTCCTCCAGCGGCATGCACTCGTGCTCTTTATCCCAATACATGGTTCTCCCCCTCCTTGCCCTGAATTGGCGAGGCAAATGCTCAATTATCCGTGCATATTTTCCGATCATACCAAAAAAAGCCGATTCACAAAAGGGTTTGTTCGCGGAAATCCCCCGGGTTTCTGCAGAACATCGTTGGCTAAGCCCTCCGATTGATGAGTTCGATTACGAACTTATTCACTCAGGACTCAGTGCTGAGCGAGCGATTGCAGAGACCTCCCTTGAAATTCGGAAGCTGTATGAAGGTTGCCCCCAGGATGATCTCCCCGTCCTCGTGTACATGGGGAATCCTGTAACTTCCATGACTTGGGTTGGATATAAATCCACGGGTTTCCCCAGAGCGAAGGTGATGGGCCAGGCTGGAAACCTGGATTCAAGAGGGATTTGCCACGCCATCTCTCAAGAATTGGGGCTTTCAGGTAATGATATGCGCGGTATCGTTTTCGGAGACCACGGCGATTCGATGGTGGTGAGCCCCCGGTATATCTCCCTCGGAGGAATTCCTCTCGATACACACATCAAGTCAGGGAAGGTCGGCCGGAAAGCGATTGAGGATGTCATCGAAGGGGCTAAAAAGGGGGGAACCCATTTTATCAATGAGACTGGCCAGAGCGCATCCGTCGGGCCGGCAAAAGCCGTTGGTGAGATGCTACGCTGCATTATCACCGGTGAACCGGAGATCCAGCCTGTGGTCGCCATTATCGAAAAGGAATACGATCTCTTGAAAAAAGACGACGGATTAGACAGCATGGGCTTTGGCGTTCCAGCCAAGATCGGCTCCTATGGGGTCGAAAAGATCTACGAGCTTCCGGTGGAGGACATTAGAGAAATGATGGAGCGTTCCGCAGAATCGGTGAAAGAGGATATTCGGGCTGCATCTGCTATGCTTAAAGAAAATTTCGGACTGGAGTAACCCTGAAGAAAGCGCGTTTTATCGATACTGGGTGGAGGGGGAGAAGCCCCAGGAACTTGGGAGGCCCTGGTAGTTCCTGGGGCATCGGAAGGTAAGAGGGAAGCTGGCCCAGGGGATACGGATCAAGTTCATTTACGCTCACGCGAGGACGATCACCGAGGTCCACGAGCACCGGCTTTAATCACTTGTTCGGCTAGATAGCCGTTTGCGAACTTCCGAGGGAGTATTGATTTTCAAGATGAATCAGCCGGTTTGGACCCAACCCTGAATATCATCGATTTCAATCGCAATTCGATG
>DAOVIU010000216.1 GCA_030673585.1 Pseudomonadota bacterium
ACGAGGAGACATTGAGCAGGTTAAGGACATTGGAAATGATCCCCAGGATCAGGACACCGAAAATCGTTCCAATGATTCCACCCCTCCCCCCGTGGAATGTCGTTCCTCCCATCACGACAGCTGCTATGCCATCCAGTTCAAACATAAACCCGGCGCTGGGCTCCCCGGTGGTCATCCTCGCGACCATGATAAGGCCGGCAAAAGCGGAGAGAACCCCAGACGTCACATAGGACAGGAACAGGTAAAGACTTGTATTGATTCCAGCCATCTTGGCCGCCTCGGGATTTCCCCCCACCGCGTAGCATCGCCGACCGAATACGGTCGACGTCTGGATAAAGTACGCAATGGCGAAAAAGCAAATCATGATGATGGCTGGCATGGGCATCCTTAATAGGTAACCCGCTCCGATCCATCGAAATTGGGTGATATTGGGAATCAGTACGCCCTGCGTGTAGATATAGGCCAATCCCCGACCGATGATCAGCGTTCCCAGAGTGACCACAAAGGGCTCAATCTTGACCCTCGTAACCATCAATCCATTAAAGGCTCCGACGGCCAAACCGACCATGATGGCAAGTACCAAAACCCCCCAGAAACCCCAATCGGCAAAACCGGCTACCAGGACCGCTGACAACCCAAACGTGGATCCAACGGAAAGATCGATCCCCCGCATGAGGATCACCATGCACATTCCAATACTGATTATCCCGTTGAATGAAACCTGGCGCAGGATATTGGTAAAATTCGCCCAGGAAAGGAAATACGGGGAGAGAATCGTCGAAACGATGATAAGGATAATAAACACCACGTACATGGAGTATTCGACTAACCAGTTCCCCACCCTCACGAGAGCGCTTTTGACCTCTAATTCCCTCTCCTCTGCAAGGCCCACAGGCATAGGTTTGGCCTCATTTTTCATACTTCTTACCTCCTCAATTCTTCCTCTGGAACTCCACTTTTCCTGTGGGATTCCACTATGCATAACTGCAAGATCTTCTCTTCCGTTGCCTCCCTTTGCTGGAATTCCCCGACAATCCTCCCCTGGGACATCACCAATATTCGATCGCTCATCCCTAGGATTTCGGGAAGCTCGGAGGAAATCATCAACACGGCCTTTTTGTCTTGAACAACCCTGTTGATGATACTATAGACTTCCTCCTTTGCCCCAACATCGATACCACGGGTCGGCTCGTCAAAAATGATCAAATCAGCATCGGTCAGGAGCCATTTTCCAAAGACCACTTTCTGTTGGTTCCCCCCGGACAACGTCTCTACCTTCTGTTTGATGCTGCTACATTTTATATTCAGTCTTTTGACGATTTCTTCAGAGGTGTCTGCACACCTTTTCTTATTTAAAAAGCCATTATTCGCGCACTTATGAATAGATGTTAGTAATACATTTTCCATAACGGAGAGAACGGGAACGACGCCGTCCTGTCGATTTTCCGTCAACAATGCAACGCCATGATTTATGGCCTCGAAGGGATTTTTAAACCGTACATCTTCGCCGTGGAGAGCAATTCGCCCCGAATCGTACTTATCCGCCCCGAAGAGAACCCGGGCCAGCTCCGTTCGACCCGAGCCAACCAATCCCGCAATACCGACGACTTCTCCTCGTTTTACCGAAAAACTGATGTCATGGATTACCCCTTTTCGGGTCAGATTCTCCACCCGCAAGACCTCATCCGTTACCGCAACATCCTGGGCCTTTTGGATATGTTCCCTCAAGGTACGCCCCACCATCTTCTGGATCAGTTCCCATTTATTGGTGTTCTTTACGTTCAAGGTGTCGACCAATTTCCCGTCCTTCAGAACGGTCACGCGATTGGCTATGGCAAATATCTCATCGATGCGATGGGAGATATAGATGACGGATATCTCTCGACTTTTGAGCTTGTGAATGGCATCGGTTAAGGTTCTAAGTTCCTTGGGCGTGAGCGCGGATGAAGCCTCGTCCAGCACCACGACCTTAGAAGCCAGAGCGACAGCCCTGGCGATCTGAATGAATTGACGCTCAGCTACCCCCAAGCCCTTCACGAGATCCCTCGGGTTTCTCTCCATTCCCAGATCTTCCATCAACTTCTTTGAGTCCTCGTAGAGCTTCGCCCAGTTGACAAGACCTCGCTTTTTGAGCGGAAGAGCACCCATGAAAATATTCTCTGCAATAGAGAGATCGGGCGCCAGTTCCGGATCCTGGTAAACGGTTGCAATACCCATGGATAGCGCCGTGAAGGGATTCGGGATCTCCACCGGTTCCCCCTCAAAAACAATCTCTCCGGTATCCCTCTGGTATACGCCTGCAAGAATCTTAATCAGGGTAGACTTGCCGGCCCCGTTTTCGCCCACCAAGGCGTGGACCTCCCCCCTGGTCAAATCCATATCAACGGAATCGAGCGCCTGAACCCCCGGAAAGTGTTTAGATATACTCCGGACTTCAAGAATCATGTTGTTTGTTCCTTCAGCCACATCAGCCATTTCCCTTCCCCCGAGATTTCCCCCAGCTGAAATTTCAAATGCGTAGTGGAACCAATTCCCGATTACAGCGGTTTCTCACTCTCGTCCTTAAGATAAGCCTTCCCCGTGCCCCCCATAAATTCATGAAGGGCACGGGGATCGAAATTTCTGAAAATCTTCTTTCGCTTGCCCATAGAAGCCCAACGGGGCTCTTCCCTAGAGCCACCACATCAACTCAATTTCCGAGTTGTCCAGAGCTTTCCAGGACTCCCTTGAAGTTTCACATCTCTAGCTTATGGGCAATCAGGTTAAGCTTAGACCGCCTCAGAACCCCTCCACGACGCCGATACTACTTTTTGTGCCAATCCTTCAGCGTCTCCTTGGTGACCACGTACGGTGGGGCGAACCACTTTTTGGGGAGAGGCTTTCCCTTCAAGAGATAATCGATTGCTATTGTCGCTGCCTCCTTTCCGAAGGTAGGCCACCGAGACGAATTATGCATTTCCCCACTCTTAATCGCATCATATGTCTCGGTCATGAGGGCATCAACCCCGACGACCATGATCCCCTTACCATCCTTTGGGAAAAGAGGCCGACCTGCCTCCTTTATAGCCTGAATAGCCCCGAGAGCCATTTCGTCGTTATGGGTGTAAATCATCGCGATGGGCTCTTTATGCGACTGGAGAACGTCCTCCGTGATTCGAAGCGCCTCATGCCGCACATAATTCCCGTGAAAATGTCCGGTCCGTTTCAGGTTTGGGTATTTCTCAAAAACTTTATGCCAGGCGTCTCCTCTGGCTTTATTGATCAATGAACCGGCTTGTCCTTCGATCTGAATCCAATTTCCCTTGTAGTTCAATGCCTTAGCCGTAAGCTCAGCCTGTACCGCGGTAATGGCATGCTGGTCTGCCGATACCCAGGAGTCCATAAGCGCCCCTGCCGCCAGCGGTGAGCTCAGGACAACAACCGGGATACCCGCTTTTTTTAGGGCCTCCACGCCGGGGGTGATGGAATTCGCAAACATGGTGTTGATAAGGACGATGTCCGGTTTCTTAACCGCTAGGTCTTCCAGATCGGCGATCTGCTTGTCCGCGCGGTTTTGTCCGTCAACAAACCAGTGCGTGACCCCTCTCTTCTTGCAGACCTCTTTCACTTGATCGCGTTGGGTGGCAAACCAGAAATGAGTCACCGTGCTCATTGAATGGGCTAATATTTTTTTCTTCCCAGCCATAGCGCCCTGAGGGATCATCATCAAACCGACCAAAAAGATCGCCATCATGAGGTAGACTATTCCCTTCTTCATTTCCCTCTCCTTTCGCTAAAGATACGTTATCGGTTTTCATTGAAAGGGTAACCACTTCTAAATTTCCTTAATTTTCTATTCAATCATTTTGACCACCCCCCTCCGTGTCCAGTATATGCAAAATGCTCTCAACTTGGCAATAAGCAATTGTTCATCGAGATAAAACATAGATTCAGGTTTAAATATATAAGTCTAACTATCCGGAATTAATAGAACTTTAAGTGATCTACTTTGTTCTACAAGCTGAATCCCTTCTTCTAATGCATCCAACGGAAGCCTGTGACTGATGAGGGGCATGAGGTCCACCGTC
>DAOVIU010000126.1 GCA_030673585.1 Pseudomonadota bacterium
ATTTTCGGGAAATCAAGGGAGGCGGCGGATGAAGTGTTAGGCCATACCACGATCAAGGATATCACGACAAATATAGATGGCGGGGATTAAAGGGAGAGGAGTCTTCTTGGCCGGAGACCTTTTAATAGACTATAAAGGGTTTTGCCCTGGGGATCATCCAGCAGATGTTCCCACCTTCCCACGTGGAGGGTTTTTTATCATTTCTCAGGATCTCCTTGATCCGCAGGCTCATATATCGGTCCCGATGAGCCATGCCATCCCCCATTTTTCCGCTCAAGCAGGCCCGGATGAGGAGATGATCGACATTTTGAGAGGTTAGCCTTCTGGCCAGGAGCCGATGTTTCCGCAATTCCTCGTGGGTGTCCACCGGGACAAAAGTCAGGATCTTCCTCACATTGTCCTCCGTAATTACCCCTTCCTGGAGCATTTTGAGCTTGGCCCGGGAATATTTCGGCAGGTCTATGCAGCGATAGGGAATTCGTTTTCGTTTGCAATAGGCTCTTACCGCCCTAAACTCGAACGGTAGCTCCAAGGTAAGAAGGATTGCTCGAATGGCCCCCACCTTGAAGGGGTTTTGAGGCTTACCGGGTTCTCGGTCTTGTTCTTGTCCCCATTTTTCATGAAGGCCCCCTAAGATATCGAATAATCTATCTTTGAGGCGGGGGGCGGTTCTTTCCCTAAAAACCACACCATATTCGCTCATTTCAAGGGTAATAATGTCGGGGTCCTCCCTTTCCAAAGTCGCCAAGGGCCTTGGGAGGCCATTGGGATCACGATGAATAGTTCCCACTAGGGTTAAGGAAACCATAGATCTCCGTACGGTAAGTCGTTAATCATAGTATTCTCATGGGCTATTGAGTCAAGGGATATTCAGGAGATTTTTGGAAAAACCCGCTCCATTGCAAATGAGCGCCTGCGATACTACTTCGTTCCACAACTCGCCCTTTGGAATCAAATGCTAGCACTGTAGTTCTGTAGGCACCTGATCTGAATTTCTGAGCAGCTTAACCGCGAGACTGCAGCACCGCGGCACGATCTTTAGATTTAGCATTACCAATGGTTATGGTGGATCCTTGAAATATCATAACGGTCCGCTCTGGCTTTTTGTTCCGCAGGGTAACCGATGGGAATGAGGGAGAAGGGGATAACGTTTTCTGGAATACCCAAAAGCTTTCGAAGGCCGGTTACCCGCTCTTCTTTTGGATAGACTCCCAACCAAACACCCCCAAGCCCTTTGGCTTGCACCGCGATCAAAAGGTTCTCCGTGGCCGCTGAACAATCCTGGACCCATAATCCATCATGCTTGTCCAATTGTAAATCGCCACAAACGAGAATTGCCACAGGAGCCTCCCTTACCATGTGGGAATATGGATGATGCTTGGGAATTTCGTCGAGAATTCCACGATCGGTGATCACGACAAAGTGCCAAGGCTGTTCGTTGCCTGCGGAAGGAGCGCTCATGGCCGCCCCTAACAGCTCCTCTACCAATTGGTCGGGGACTGGCTCTGAGGTGTACTTCCTGATACTTCTCCTGGAAAGAATTGCGTCCATCGCATCCATTTTTTGTCCTCTCTTCCGAATTTTCGTCTTAAAAGGCCTTGCCAATGAAACCTGATTTGATATCGCTCATAAAACAACCCTTAATCTTTCCCCAAAACCCTCATTTTCCTCGTTCGGCGCACCTTTCGGGGAGCGGCCAACCAGACAAAGAGGCAGGAGAATATGGTCATGGAAGCGGCGAAGATAAAGGCCCATAGATAGCTCTGGGTCTTGTCGAAGATGAATCCCGGCACCCAGGCCCCCAAGGCGGCTCCGATCCCTATAGCCCCCTCCACGATACCATAGATAAGGCCGAAGCTCTTCCCCTGAAAGAGGTCGGCGGCTACAGACATCATTATTGGAGCTGTGACTCCCCAGCCAGCGCCGAAGAAGATTATGAAGGAATAGACAAACCGTTTCTCTCCCGAAATGTCAAGCAGAATGAGAGAACACACCCCTAGAGAGATACATATTGTGCCAAGGGTGTAGGTCTTTTCCCGTCCAATGCCATCTGAAAGCCATCCCCAGAAGATCCGAAAGGCCGAGCAAATAATCCCCGCTAAACCGAAGATGAAGGCCGCTGTCGTCTTATCGATCCCCGTATCAACCAGAAATCGTACATTGTGGACGAGGATGATATATGTATTAATAGCGGCGAGAAAGCAGAAGATCATGAGGGCCCAGAACCTCCCGGTCCTTAAGGCCCTGTTAAGGGTCCAGTCCGTTTCCGACCAGACGGAGGCCATCGGATCTAGTTTTTTTTCATTCCCACCTTGAGATACCACCCCGTCTTTCATTCCGTCAGGGTAAAGGCCGAGATCTTGAGGTTTATGCCGGAGAAATAGGCCGTTCAGGGGAAGCAAGATCATCAGAACGAGCGCCCCAAGTGTCGCAAAGGCAAGACGCCATCCCCACAGGGAGATGAAATGCTGAGACAGGGGGACCAAGATGAACGTTCCTAACCCCGCACCGGACACGGCAAGGCCGCTGGCCACCCCCCGTTTTTTTTCAAACCAATGGGCCAGGATGGCTGTATAGGAGACAATGGCGATCGAGGTGACCCCAGTTGCCGCGAGAACACCGTAGAGGAAATAAAATTGGGGGAGGGTCTTTATAGAGGCACATGAGATCAGCCCCAGGGCCAGAAGCAAGATCCCTGGAACGACGATGCGGCGGGGGCCAAAGCGATCGATCAGCCCACCCACGAGGGGAGCTGTAAGGGTGTAAGTGATAAGGGCCATGGATTGAACCCCCGCAGATTCCCCCCGGCCCCAGGGAAATTCATCCAACAGGGCTACGTAGAAGACCGAGAAGGTAGTGCGAAAGCCAATCCAAAAGGCCATGGAAACCAGGGCGACCCCCACGATAACCCAACCGTAGTAGAGACGACCGAAGCGAACCGAGACTGCCTCCCTCAAGTCCATTTTCCCCCTTTCCTCAAAAACCTCCGGTGATGTACCGACTTTAAAGAGGGAATATTCATTTGTCAAGAAGGGGGCCATGATGACCTCTTTCTTTAAGTACATACTGAGGCGGGCAGATTTTTTTCTTGACTTTGAATATTAAATATAGTATGCAACGTCTCGACTTTGGGAAAGTATTCGCTACTACCGCAATGGGCTAATCCCCCAAGAAGTATTAATCTCGATTCGAACTCTTAAAATGTCAGACAAGTGAGGGATCAAAATGCCTAAAAGACTCCTATCAAAGGAAAGCGAAGAGAGGATATTTAAAAGGGACAAAGCCCATCGGATGTACTCCTGGACGGCGCAGTCAGGGGCGAATCCAAGGGTCATCGCCAAAACGGATGGGTGCTATATTTGGGATGGGGAGGGTAACCGCTATTTCGATATCTGGGCGCAAACTTGTTATTTGCAGATCGGGCATCAGCATCCTCGCGTTATTGAAGCGATAAAGCGGCAGGCTGAAAATCTCTGCGTGCTGAGGGCTGAGTTGGCGAACGAGACCACAAGCCGTTTAGCTGAAATGCTTTCTGAGCTTGCACCTGGCGATTTGAACAAGGTGTTCTTTACGTGTGGCGGTGCGGAGTCGAACGAGAACGCGATTCGGATGGCCCGAATTTTTACCGGAAGGTCGAAGATCCTCGCGCGCTATAGGTCTTATCACGGGGGGACGCTCGGGGCTCTGTCCGCTTCTGGCGATCCCCGCCGTTTCTATACGGAACCCACACCAACGGGTTTTGCTCATATCCCTGATTGTTATTGCTATAGGTGTCCTTTTGAGAAGACATATCCGGAGTGCGACATCTTATGTGCAAGGTATATCGATACGGCCATACAAATGGAGGGGAACGTTGCGGCAGTTCTCCTGGAGACGATTGTGGGCAGTAACGGTCTTTTGATCCCGCCCCCTGAATATCTTCCAATGGTGAAGCAGATCTGCGAGAAGCATGGGGTCCTTTTGATCTTGGACGAGGTGATGGCTGGGATAGGCCGGAGCGGCCGGTGGTTTGCGTGTGAACACTATGGTGTTGTGCCTGACTTAATAACCCTGGCCAAGGGTATCACCTCAGGCTATGTTCCAATCGGGGCCGTTTTGATTTCCTCAAAGATTGCCGAATTTTTCGAAGACAAGTATTTCCCTTGTGGTCTCACCTTTTCCAGTCATCCATTGGCATGCGCTGCGGGTATTGCTTCCCTTACCGTTATGAAAGAAGAAGGCCTGGTGGAGAGATCGGATAAACTGGGGAAAGTCCTGTCATCGGAGCTTGAGCTCCTCAAAGAGCGCCATCCGTCTGTAGGAGATGTGAGGAACAAAGGGCTCTGGGGTTGCATAGAACTCGTTTCGGATCGGGCCAGCAAGAAGCCGCTTGTTAGGTGGAATGCCGGCGGTCCTGAGATGAAGCCGATGAATGAAGTTACAAACTCCTTATGGTCCCAAGGGATATTTCCGAACCGTCGCTGGAACTTCATTTTCATCGGTCCCCCCTTAATCTCCACGGAGGAGAATTTGAGGGATGTCGGGAAAGCGCTGGACGAAGCGTTGGGCGTTGCCGATGGTTATGCGGAATAGCTGATGGGGCATGGAATTCTTCTCCATTAGGTAATTCCAAAGAAACGGGCACCATGTATATTCGGAGTCGATAAGGGAATCCCATTTCTCGTAACAAGCAAAGAACAGAATACCAAGAATATGGTATTTCCAAGAATTTTCATTGCTGAGAGGACGTAACATGCCACAGAAAAGGATCGATATAAGTTCAGACGTAGGAGAAGGGTTTGGGAATTACACGTTTGGGAATGACGAGGGAATTATGGAGTTCATCAGTTCCGCCAATGTTGCATGTGGGTTTCACGCAGGGGATCCCGTAGTAATGCGGAAAACCGTTCTCTTAGCCAAAAAAAATAACGTAGCGGTTGGCGCGCACGTGGGCCTACCTGACCTATTGGGGTTTGGCAGACGAGTGATGGAAATATCGCCTGAGGAGTGTAAGGATTATGTTGTATATCAAATAGGGGCTTTGGAGGCCTTAGTAGACGCCAACGGTATGAAACTCCAGCACGCAAATGCTCATGGTGCCCTTTCTGCTATGTATAATAAAAGGGAGGAAATTGCGAGGGCATTTGTTGAGGGCATTAAGGAAATCGACCCCACGTTATACTTCATGAGTAGACCCGGCTTATTATCCTATGAAATCGCTAAGGAACTGGGGCTTGGTATAAAAAGCATTATTGGGGTTGATTTACAATACTATCGTGATGGACGGTTTGTTATGGAGCGCCATAAGAAAGGGGCGGACTCAACGGAAGTAGTGAGAAGAGCTAAGAAATTACTCAATGA
>DAOVIU010000161.1 GCA_030673585.1 Pseudomonadota bacterium
AAAGTAGGCCTTGCCCATAACATCGGCGGCCCCTGCGCTATCACCTCCCTCACCATTCTGGGCGCCCCATAGAATCCATCAATACCCGGGAGCCCTGTATGACCATTGGAGAATGGATCACAAAATGGAGCCTCATTTCCCCTCGAAAAACCGCCATCATATTCGAGGGTCGGCAGCCAAGCTATCGAGCCTTGAATGAGAGGGCAAATCGCCTGGGCAACTTGTTGATGGATCTGGGGGTTCAAAAGGGGGATCGAGTTGCCGCCCTCCTGTACAACTGTCCCCAATATATCGAGCTATACGCGGCGTTGGCCAAGGTGGGTGCGATTGCCGGCCCCCTCAATTTCAGGCTCGCCAAATTCGAGTTGGCCTCCATTTTAAACGATAGCGGTTCGGAAACCCTCCTCTTCGGGGAGGATTTCGGGGAGAGGGTGGAGGAGCTCAGGCCCGATATTCCCGTAAAGAATGAGAACTATATCTGCGTGGGGGGAAAAACGCCGTCTTGGTCCATCCATTACGGAAAAGCCCTGAGCGATTGTTCCCCCGACGAGCCCACGGTGAAGGATAGAGTTGCACCGGAAGATCCCCAGATGATCATGTATACATCCGGCACGACGGGTGTTTCCAAGGGAGCCCTCCTCTCCCATCGCAAGACGTTCTTCAATGCCCTCAACGCCAACATCTACTACGGGCTCACCCCCGACGATATCTTTCTGGTCACCCGAGCCCTCTTCAACTCGGGTGGATCGCTGGTGGAGTGTTTTCCCGTGCTCTATAAGGGGGGAACCGTTATTCTGCAAAGGCGCTTCAATGCCAGGCGGTCCTGGAGGCCATAGAAAAGTACAGGGTAACCATACTCGAGGCCGCTGCAACCATGTACAGAATGATCCTTGAGGAGTGTGACGTTTCTCAGTACGACCTGAGCTCGCTCAGGGTCTGCTATACGGGAGGAGAAAGGATTCCTATTTCCCTGTTAAAGGAATATCAAGAGCGGAATATCACCATCGGCCAGATCTTTGGGCTTACGGAAACCTCGACGGTCACCTGGCTTGGCAAGGAGCATGCGGTCCGCAAGATGGGCTTGGTGGGCCGACCCGTGCTGCACGGCGAGATGAGGATATTCGACCCGGAGAGGTGGGGGAGATTATCGGCGGAGGGCCCATCATTATGGATGGCTACTGGAATAACCCCCGGCTGACTGAGGAGACGATAAGGAAGGGATGGCTATACACGGGAGATCTGGCAACCATTGATGACGAAGGGTTCGTCTACATGAAGGATAGGAAGAAGGATATGTTCATCAGCGGAGGCATGAACGTCTATCCTGCGGAGGTCGAGAAGATCTACCTCGAGCATCCGAAGGTGAGCGATGTAGCAATCATCGGCGTTTCCGACCCGAAGTGGGGAGAGGTAGGGAAGGCCTTCATCGTTCTGAAGGAAGGCCAGGCCATCGAATTCTGCACCGAAAAGATCGCGAAATATAAGATCCCCAAATCCATCGAGTTCGTAGACCAGCTTCCCAAGACGTCAGGTGGCAAAATCCGGAAATACCTCCTGAAGTAGCCCATCCTGATTCCCAACCGCTTCAATTCCCTGTCATGCGTACTCGACCGATTTGGTGTGACACGTACAATACCCTTTCTTCCTAAAGATGAGGCGGATCAAATGGTGGACCAAAAGACCAGCCAGAAAGCCAAAAGCCATGTTCGTAGCCAGTGATACTGAAAGCGTAGCACCCATCGGCAGAAGGTCTTTATTTGGGCGGATATCCTTGGCGAACTTGGCGAGCTCAAATCCGATAAGAAACATCATGGCTCCAATGATGGCTCTGGGAAAAAGGGTGAAAATCCCGGCAATTGAGGTTGCGAGAAACAACCCCATGAGGATTTCAATTAATCCCTCCAGAATGTTTGTGCCTCCTGTTCGTGCACCGAAGTAATACTGTCCAGCTAAACCGCCAGCCCCATGGCACAATGGCATCCCACCGAAGAAGGGAAGTATCATATTCATCAGTCCCATGTTCAGCGATAGTCGCCTTTCACTTACCTGTTTATAAGGCCAGTATATCTTGATGAGCGAGGAAGTGGCCATGACGGCGTTTGTTGCCGTAAGGGGAATCTGAGCGAATCCTGCCAGGAGGAGAGCCTGCCAAACCTCTCCAAGATGAAAGCTTGTAAGTGGTGGAAGCATTACGTAAGAGAAGCTGACCTGATATAAGTGGCCCTTGGTGAACATAATCGCTACTCCAAGAGCCATCAAGACGATAGCAGCGGGGGCGTACCGGTTCTGGCGCAGTACCGCTGCTATCAGGGCGCAGGTAATGCCAAGCACCCACCATGTTGAAACCATCTTAAGGGCTTCGACAGCTAGGAGAACACCGAGCGTGACCTGGATACCCCGGATAACGGAGTTGGGAGTAACCCTTGCGATCCAACCCATGATTCCAGTCAGGGCGATAAGGAGCCAAATAACGCCCATGGCGAACCCGGAAGCATAGACCATTGATGGAGACCAGTGTTGAGCTATGGCGACCACCGCAAGTAGCTTCATAGGCTGGATAGGCATTGGAAGACGGTATATAAGGCCGGTAAGGATGTTTGCCACTCCCGTCATAACTAAGAGCCCTGCTGGATTGAGTCCGCATACAGCGATATAGCCGATTGCTAGCGGGAAGAGTGTGCCAAAGTCACCCATGGATCCTGCTAATTCCCTCAGAGTGAATTCGAATTCGCCGACCTTCATCGTTCCTCAAATGGTTTTCCTCCCAACAGGGGAGCAAAAACCGCTTAGTCAAAGATTTCTTTGAACCTCTCCATCGTAATCTTTCTCAGGGTTTCCTCGAAGAGGGTAAACCTCTCAAGAACATTCTTTCCGCGGGCTGTCAATTTTGCGCCCTTCCCTTTCCCTCCACCCGCCTGGACGTTCACAAGCTTGAATCCGGCCCTCTGTTCCATTTTCTTGATAATCCCCCAGGCGTGCCGGTATGACATGCCGAACGCCTCCGCAGCCCTCTGAATTGAGCCATTCCCCTCTATTGCGTGTAAAAGAGCGGCCTTCCCTGACCCGAGAACGACCTCACCTTTGTTCTCAATCCAGAACTTCGACCTCATCTCCACGATAAATTTCCTCCGTCAGATGTTAAATCAAAGAAAATTAATATGCTTTTTTAAGCATATTGTCAAGAAAATGTTTTCCCCCAGCATGAGAGAACAACCGATTCATAGGTTCATTTTTCAAAATAGGGAGGCGATGAAGCAGGACACCTGAGAGAGCATGCCCGAATGAAAATTATTTGGTTGGGGGCGAGGGGTTTCGTTGTCTCGTTACTCAGTCAATAGGTTGTGGAAGGTAGATAAGGGTGGACCAAATTCGACAATGTTATCGAGGTAAAATGATATGAGCATCCAATTTTAAGACTAATCAGAGCGGTTTGGGTGAAGGTAATTAAACTACAATCTTGAAATTCTCTTCATCCCGATCAATATGATATTTCAAACGCAACTGTCATGCCCTGGCGGGCACCGAAGAGGTATGAAGATGGCTCTTTAAGCTATTTTCTGAGGAAATCAACGAAATCGGTAAAGTGGCAGAATTCCTTCCGTAAGTCCTCAATTTCTCGTTCCATCTTAGCCTCAGGCGGCTTTGCCTCCCTACTCACTGTCGCCTAGCACAATGCACGCATAGGCAATGGCGGCCTCCAGAACCCCAGCAAACTCCAGAACCATATTCCTTGACTTTTGTGAATAGTTTCATTATGAAAGGCCATGAAGGAGTCGAGTATGCAATACAAGATCGGAATCGACGTGGGGGGCACATTTACGGATTTCCTGCTGGCCATGGAGGACGGGAAGACTCAGATCTACAAGGTGCTATCAACCCCTGATGATCCCTCCATCGCCACCATGGAGGGGATTGCGGAGATGGCCCGAGACAGGGGAATCTCGACCATGGATTTTTTGAGGGATGTGACCGGCATCGTCCACGGAACCACCGTCACCACCAACGCGGTTTTGACCTATAGTGGAGCCAAGACAGGGCTTTTAACCACCCGGGGGGTCAGGGATGCCCTGGAGATGAGGAGGGGAATAAGGGAGGAGCAGTACAACAACCGGTATCGGAACGTGGAACCCCTGGTTGAACGATATCTCAGGTATCCCGTTGACGAACGCCTCGATTACAAGGGGGATATCCTCATCCCCCTCAGTGAAAGTGATGTCAACAATGCGGCGAACCTCTTCCTCAAGGAGGGCGTTCAGGCAATTGCCATCTGTTTCATGAACTCCTTCGCCAACAAGGATCATGAGGAGGTAGCGGCCAAGATCATTCGCGATAGGATTCCCGAGGCTTATTTAACGGTATCCAGCACCCTGCTTCCCTCCATTCGGTTTTACGACCGGGTGAGCACCACCGTATTGAATTCCTACGTGGGTCCCATTCTCAAGGGATACCTCAATTCCCTCTTAGAGAAGCTGAAGGCCGAGGAGTACAGAGGGGTGCTGCTCATCATGCAATCCAACGGAGGAGTCGTCTCCCCTGAAGTGGCCATTGATAGTGCCGCTGTGACCTTGCTTTCCGGGCCCGCCGGAGGGCCAATCGCCGGTATCGCGTATACATCAATCCAAGGGTATGACGACTGTATCACCATGGACATGGGGGGAACGAGCTTTGATGCTGCCCTGATCAAGAATAGAACCCCCTTTGTGACCACGGTGGGTGAGATCAACAGGCTTCGATTAGCCCTGCCCATGCTCAACGTGGTAACCATAGGAGCCGGAGGGGGAAGCATCGGATGGATCGACGAGGGCGGGTTG
>DAOVIU010000064.1 GCA_030673585.1 Pseudomonadota bacterium
GGCCACAGAACATAACCCCGTGATCGTGTTCCATCTGAGGCCCAATGTCAAATTCCACGATGGTCACGTCCTTGATGCGGGGGATGTCAGGTTCACATACGAAGCCATTATGAATCCCAAAAACCTGTCCCCTCGGATTGCGGATTACGAGCCTGTCAAGGCAGTAGAGGTTCTCGACCCCCTGACCGTCCGTATTGTGTACAAGCGGCTCTATTCGCCGGCTTTTGGAACCTGGGGCATGGGGATTCTTCCCGCCCATCTCCTGAACTCCGAAGCCCTCCGCCAGGAGGCAACCCGTCGTGGCCTCGATCCGGATAAATTCACCCTCCGCCAGAGTGAGTTCAGCCGCCGTCCTCTCGGATGTGGCCCGTTCTTTTTTCGGGAGTGGAAGACCGATCAATACATCATTCTTGAACGCTTTGAAGACTACTGGGAGGGACCGCCCAAGTATAAACGATATACGTATCGAATAATACCCGATCTCTTGACCCAGGAAATGGAGTTCCGCGCCGGCACGGTGGATAGTTATGGTGTTCAGCCCCACCAGGTTGAACGGCTCGGTAAGGATCCTGCATATCAGAGTTTTTCCGGCCTCTCCTTCGGCTACACCTATATCGGCTATAACATGCGAAGGGAACCCTTTAAGGATCGTCGGGTCAGGAAAGCCCTGGGGATGGCTATTGACGTTGACAAAATCATCAAATACGTGCTCTACGGGCAGGGGGAATGGATCACCGGGCCTTTCGTCAAACAGACTGACTTCTATAGCCATGGCATTGCCCCACTCCCCTATGATCCCGAAGGGGCCCTTAGGCTGCTGGCCGAGGATGGATGGAGAAAGGGACCCGATGGCTGGCTTGAGAAAGACGGCAAACGCCTCCAATTTACCCTGATCACCAACCAGGGCAACAACATCCGACAGTCCATCCTTTCCATAGCTCAGGATTCCTGGCGGAAAATCGGAATCGACGTGCGGACCGACGTCCTGGAGTGGGCGGTGTTTATCCAGGAACGGGTGAATTAACTCGAGTATGATGCTTTGATCCTCGGTTGGTCCATGGGGATCGAACCGGACCTCTATCAGATCTGGCATTCGAGCCAGATCGGACCCAAACAACTCAATTTTGTGGCCTTCCAGAACGACGAGGCGGACGATCTCATAATCAAGATCCGCCAGGAATACGACCATGATCGACAGGTGCAATACTGCCATCGTCTCCATGAGATCATCGCCGAGGAACAGCCCTACACCTTCCTCTATGTCGGGAAATGGACCGCAATCCTGGACAAACGCATCGTCATCAAGGATGTGGACCCCGATGGCACCGTGAGGTACAGCCGGATCAAGCCGACAAAGACGGGTAATTATACGTTCTATTTCAACAAGTGGATCAAACTCACCGAGGTTCCCAGATTTGAGGGGGAGGGGTGACGGATGCTTACCTTTCTGGGTCGAAGCCTCATTCAAAAAATTATCACCCTGTTTTTCGTCTCCGTGATCTCCTTTCTCATTATTTACCTGGCCCCTGGGGAGCCGAGCCAGATTGACCCCCTGAACCCCAAGTTTACCCAGGAGGTTTTGGAACGGTTCCGCAAGGAATTCCACCTGGACAAACCGCTGCATATTCAATACGTGTATTTTTACCGGGATCTTCTAACCGGAAAAAGTGTTTCCTGGAAAGATAACCGTCCCGTTTTGGAAAAAATATATGAAAAGTTTCTCACCAGCCTCCCCCTGTTCATCCTGGGAACGCTGATCACCTGGACCCTCTCCTTTCCCGTGGGAATTCATGCCGCTATACGACGCGGGAGTTTCTATGACCGGAGCACCACCTTTCTGGCCTATCTCCTCATATCAATTCCCGGATTCTTTTTCGCTTACATGCTGATAATCGTTGTTGTGTTTGGCTTCCATGTGCCGGTTATCGGCAAGGAGACCTTTGGCCTTTCCTCGACGGGCTGGCATTGGTTGATGGACCGGCTGTGGCATCTGCTGCTTCCCTCTATTCTCGGAGCAGCGGGAGGCATTGCCGTGCTCTCCCGGTATGTGCGCAATCAGATGCTTGAGGTGGAGAGCCAGGACTATGTGAGAACAGCTAAGGCTAAGGGGCTGCCGGCCGACAAGGTTCACTATAAGCATGCCCTGAGAAACGCTTTGCTGCCTTTTGTGACCATGTTCGGTTTGATCCTTCCTGGGCTCATCGGAGGGTCTGTCATTATCGAGTCTATTTTTTCCTGGCCCGGGATGGGAAGGATGGCCTATGAGGCCATTTTGGCCCGCGACTACCCGGTAATTCTCACGGTCAACTTCATCTCTGCCATACTGGTATTGGTTGGAACGTTTATTTCGGATCTCCTTTACATGGTCGTCGATCCCAGGATTCGGTTATGATGAATGTGGATGAGAAAAGGGGTTCTGCCCTCCCACAGGGTGGAGGGTTAGAGGCACCCAGAAAGACACTATTTCAAGAGAACTGGAGTCTTTTCAGGAAAAATCGCCTGGCCATGGCCGGGCTGATAATTTTTGTCATCTTTTTCATCATCGCGGCCGCGAGTGTTTTCCTCACAAGCGGTAGAGATCCAATCTTTGATCCGGCCATTGTGAGACTCCAGGAAAAGCTTCGCCCTCCCTTATCAAAACCCAATTTGGAGACCCTCAAACCCGAGGAGGTCCCGAGACTCGGGATCTATCTCTTCGGGACCGATGACCTGGGAAGGGATGTCTTTTCTCGGATGCTTCAGGGGTCATGGGTCTCCCTGACTGTGGGTTTTGTCGCAGTGGGTATTGCCGTGGCCATCGGGGTATTCCTCGGGGGGATCGCGGGATATTACGGTAGCAGCCATATTCGGCTTGGACACCTCCTTGCCTCTGTTCTTCTGGGCGGGGGAGTCATTGGTATTGTCTCGGGAAGAACGGGCGTGGGGGTCTTTATGGTTTTTTTTGGGGCTGCGGTTGCTGTTGTTCTCATACGGATGGGATATTCGAAGCGGAAAGGACCGATTCGCATTGGCCTTGCAGTGCTCTTCCTCAACCTCTTTTCGGTAGATGTCCTCATCACTGGGTTGATCGATATCATGCTCTGTTTTCCCAGTTTCTTTCTGATTCTCACGGTGGTGGCCCTGCTCCCAGCCAGCATATACAACATTATGATCGTCATCGGACTCACCAGCTGGATGGGGTCGGCCCGATTCGTGAGAGCGGAATTTCTGTCCTTGCGGGAGCTGGACTTTGTCACAGCGGCCAGGGCCCTCGGCGTATCCGACTGGCGGATTATTTTCAGACACATGGTGCCCAATGCCATGGCACCGGTTCTTGTTTCTGCCACCATTGGCATTGCCACGGCCATTCTGACGGAGGCGGGCCTCAGTTTTCTCGGCTTTGGCGTTCCTCCGCCTGACGCCACGTGGGGGAACATCCTGTCAAACGGGAAGAATTTTATTCGTGACGCGCTCTGGCTGACCTTTGTGCCGGGCTTGGCCATTCTCGTTGTCGTGCTGGCCTTTAACCTCTTCGGCGAGGGACTGCGGGATGTCCTTAACCCGAAACTGAAAGAACGACATTAAACTAACAACGTGAGATTCAAGGGCGATGTCAATCGGGAATGAGCTGCTGCTCTCTGTTAAGGGTTTGAAAGTCTTTTTTCATAGTGATGGCGTGGTCTCCAGAGCCGTAGACGGCGTAAGCTACGATATCAGAGAGGGAGAGACCGCCTGCCTCGTCGGCGAGTCAGGCTGTGGCAAGACGGTTTCGGCCCTTGCTATCCTCGGCCTGGTGCCGCAACCTCCCGGGGAGATTAGCGGGGGAGAGATCCTCTTCAAGGGAAAAAACCTCCTCGACCTGGATGAGGAGACGCTGCAAATGCTTCGGGGAAAGGAAATCTCCATGATCTTCCAGGAACCCATGACCTCCCTCAATCCGGTCTTCACCATCGGTGATCAGATCGAGGAGGCGATCACCACCCATGATACCGTGGAGAGGGCCGAGGCGCACCGGAGGACAATCGAACTCCTGGCTGATGTGGGAATCGCGTCTCCAGAGGAGCGTATGAAGGACTATCCCCACAACCTCAGCGGGGGACAGCGGCAGCGCGTCATGATTGCCATGGCCCTTGCGTGCAAGCCCGACCTGGTCATCGCCGATGAACCCACGACGGCCCTTGATGTTACCATTCAGGACCAAATACTTCACCTCTTCGGGGAACTCAAGGAAAAGAGACGTATGGCCCTTCTGTACATTACCCATAACCTGGCCGTGGTAGCCGAGATTGCGGACCGGATCCATGTCATGTATGCCGGCATCATAGCGGAAGTCGGTAATGTGGAGCAGATCTTCCGCGATCCCTCCCATCCCTACACCATGGGGCTTCTGGCTTCCCTTCCGAGCCGGGCGAGGAAAGGAAACCCCCTTTCCTCCATACCTGGCGCTGTCCCGGATCCTGCCTATAAACCCCAGGGATGTCCCTTTCATCCCCGGTGCCCATATGTTCAGGAAAGCTGCAGGGTTGAGTTTCCGGGGATGTGCGATTTCGGTGATGGCCATTCTGCGCGATGTCCTATCACCTATGAGCAGAGGAAAGGGAAATGACGCACGGAATACTGGAATGGTGAAATGTTGGAATGATGGAATAATGCAATGGTGGAACATTGGAAAGATGAAGTGTGGTAACGGCCTGGAAAGCCCATTCCGAATTGCCAAAACCCATTACTCCATTACCCCACTATTCCACTACTCCTTTGTCCTCATTGCTGGACACCACGAGTTAAGACTGTAGACCAAAGCAAGGCGATGACAGACCAACGAGCAAACGACATCGTTCTTTCTGCGCGGGGATTGAAGAAGTACTTCCCCGTACGGAGGGGGTTTCTCCAGAAGATCATTGGCTGGATCAAGGCTGTGGATGATGTGGACCTGGAAATCGGTCGGGGAAAAACATTGGGGCTTGTGGGCGAGAGCGGCTGCGGGAAAACGACCGTTGGTCGGCTCATACTCAAACTTCTCAAGCCAGATGAGGGGCAGATTATGTTTCGTGGGCAGAACATCACTGCCCTTCCCCCGGAGGAGATGCAACCCCTTAGGAAGGAGATGCAGATTATCTTTCAAGACCCCTTTAGTTCCCTCAATCCCAGGATGACGGTCGGCCAATCCATCGAGGAGGGACTCCGGACTTTGGACAACGGGGGTAGGGCCTGGCGACGGGACCGGATCAGCGAGCTTCTGGAAATGGTTGGTATGCCGGCGAATGTCCATGACCGTTATCCCCACGAGTTCAGCGGGGGGCAGCGGCAACGCATCGGAATCGCCCGGGCCCTGAGCGTTGAGCCCTCTCTCATCATCTGTGATGAGCCCGTTTCGGCCCTGGATGTCTCCATCCAGGCCCAGATCATCAACCTATTGGAAAACCTGCAGGAAAAATTGGGGCTCAGTTACCTCTTCATTGCCCACGACCTCAACGTGGTTGAGTATATCAGCGACGCGGTGGCGGTCATGTACTTAGGGCAGCTCATGGCGTATGGGCCCGCGGAACTCATATACGATCAAGCCCTCCATCCTTATACCCGCGCCCTCCTTTCCGCCGTTCCCATTCCCGAGCCGGGAAGGACTCGGGAATGGGAACCGCTTGGCGGTGATGTTCCCAGCCCCTTCAATCCCCCTCCCGGGTGCAAGTTCCAGGGGCGCTGTCCCTTGGTGGAAGATCGTTGCCGGAGAGAGGCGATACAGTTCTATCCCGTCGAAGACGGCCGAAGAGTTCGCTGTTGGAAGGTCCTGGGAAAGTAAAGGTCTTGTCAAGTTCAGTGGCAACGTGCCACCAAGGCCTACGGTTATAAGGTGAACCTCGGTTGCCCCCTTTCAAAGAAATTGATCAGAAATGATCCAAACAAAATTCTTGACGATCCCATTAATCGGCAATACGCCTTAATCAAGCGTTAAATAGGAAGGTCTTCTCTAAATCCTTCGCTATCGCTTGAGTGGTATGGAGTAAATTGTGAACGTTGTTATTGTTAGGAAGGTTTCGGAAAGGATAAAACGTCTCATCTTGAGGAAGTTTCCCCGCGATTGGAAGGTCGTTATGGTGCCTTCAGAGGAATTGAATAAGGAGTTGGAGGATGTGGAGACGATTATTCCCGAACATCACATCATTGATGGTCCCCTTCTCGATCGGGCAAGACACCTCAAGCTAGTACAGACCGCGGCTGGTTATGATAATGTGATGGTCGATGAGTGTACAAAGAGAGGTGTCTAATTCCCAGATCCCATCCTTTGAGAACGACGTCCACAAAGACCCGGATTATCCGATTGAGACTTATGCACCCTGATCCTTAAACTGTCAATCGGATTCGGTTGGAGGGGTTTCCCCTGATTTAGCCAAGATACCCGCGACTCCAAAGCATTTCAACCGCCGCGAAGCCCCGCCTCCCCTGCCCTCGCATCCCTCACAATCCCCCGCGCAACCGGATAACCCAAGACCCCCATATATTGTGATGTATTTCTTCTTGACACACAACCCAATTACTCCTATACTTTCCCTATCAAAAAGCGAGTTCTTATCACTTGAACC
>DAOVIU010000254.1 GCA_030673585.1 Pseudomonadota bacterium
AAGGCCGATCAGGAGGGCTATCCCCAGGTGGCCCGGATGTTCCGGGCAGCCGCCGAGGCTGAAACCGTCCACGCTCACAATCACTTGAGGGCCCTCAAGGGGATCAGGAGTACAAAGGAAAACCTGGAGGACGCCATCTCCGGTGAGACCCACGAGTTCAAATCCATGTATCCCGGGATGATCGAGGCGGCCAAGGCCGATGGGAATAAGGATGCGGAGAGGACGTTCAGCTTCGCTAACGCGGTTGAGAAGGTTCACGCCCAGCTCTACACGAAGCTTCTGGATACCTTGGGCACCTCCAAGGAGACATATTCCTATTACGTCTGCCCGGTTTGCGGATACACGGCGGAGCAAGAGGCCCCGGGCGCCTGTCCCGTGTGCGGGACCAAGGGGACAATGTTTAAGAAAGTCGAATAGTCCCTGAATCAGGTAATCGAGCAAAATATTCGGCAAATCGGGTTAACTGGATGGTGCGCCTAGAGGGTTTGCGTCGGGGAGGGGAAATCAATATGAACAGACCCGGTCCCAGAAAACGGTTGGTCCTTGTTGGAGGAGGACACGTCCACTTGCTCTCCTTGAAAAATGCGGACCAGTTTATCCGAGCTGGAGCCGAGGTCACCGTCATTAGTGCGGATCGATTTCACTACTACTCGGGGATGGGCCCCGGCATGATTTCCGGCATCTATCGACCGGAGCAGGTACGGTTCGACGTTCAAAGCATGGTGGAATCCCGCGGTGGGAAATTCGTCAAGGACAGGGTAGGCTCTTTCGATCCGGCCGACAGGACCCTCTTTCTTCATGGAGGCGGGAAGATTTCCTACGACCTGGTCTCGTTTAACATCGGAAGTTACATACCCATGGATCGCATTCCAGGGGCTGAAGCGGAAGGAATTCCAGTAAAACCCATCCAAAACCTGGAATCGGCCCGGGAAGCGATTTTAAAGAAATCCCGAAATGGGATCTCGAAGGTCCTTATCATCGGGGCTGGTCCTGCGGGTGTAGAACTAGTGGGCAATATATGGAGGCTCGCCCAAAGTGAGAATGCTCGCGCTGAGATTACCCTGGCAAGTTCCAGAGACCGAGTTCTCCCCGGTTTGCCTGAGAAGGCCAGTCGTTTAGCCCAGCAGTCCCTCTCACGGCGTGGCGTAAGGATCCTCTCCAATTTCCGTGTCGTGTCCATGGTCCATGGCCTTGCCCATTCCCAATCCGGGCAAGAAGTTCCCTACGAGGTGGCTATCCTGACCGTAGGCATCGTTCCGCAATCGATCTTCGCCGATTCGGGGGTGGAGACCTCGGAGGATGGGGCCCTCCTGGTGAACGACTATCTCCAGAGCACGAGTAACCCCGATATTTTCGGAGCGGGGGATTGTATCGCGGTCAAGGGGAAGCGATTGAACAGGGTAGGGGTCTATGCCGTACGGGAGGCACCGATTCTCTTCCGAAATCTCTTGGCCACGATCGAGGGAAAGCCTCTGACGACATTTAAGCCCCAGAAGCGATACCTCTTGATTTTCAACCTCGGAGACGGATCGGGTCTCCTCGTCTGGGGTTCTTGGATCTGGAGGGGCCGCTTGGCCTTTACCTTCAAGAACTATTTGGATACGCGGTTCATGGCAAAATTTCAGATCTCAGGGGAAACTGAGTAGTAACTGAGGAGGAATTGTCATGAAATTCTCGGATCTCTTCACTCATGTTCAGACCATTGAGGCCGATGAGGCCAAGAACTGGCTCGATGTGAGGCCCGATGGGTCATATACCTTATTGGATGTCCGGGAGCCCGAGGAATACGAACAGGGGCACATTCCCGGAGCGTTGCTCATTCCCCTTTCGGAACTTCCCGACCGTCTCGCCGAAATTGACCCTCAAAAGCCCGTTTTGGCTTACTGAAAGGCGGGAGGCCGTAGCCGGTCGGCTGCCAACCTTCTTTCGAAACGGAGAGTTGATGCAGCATCGATGAATGGAGGGATTGCTGCGTGGGATGGCCTCGTTTCGAGGGCGGAGGTCGACCAGGGAATTTACCTCATCGAGGGAGATGAAGACCTTGACGAGGTGATATCGTTGGCCTACGGTTTAGAAGAGGGGGCCCATCGATTTTACCGGAGCCTTTGTGGACGATCCACGGGCGGGGAGACAAAAACCCTATTCGAGAAGTTATCCCAGGCAGAAATCGAGCACAAGGAAAAACTCTGGCAAACATACGAGGAGTTGACAGAAGGCCGCATAACGCGAGAATCCTTTGAATCCGACGTAATCCCCAAAACCATGGAGGGAGGAAAAACCGCTGATCAGGTGCTGGCCCAATATCCCGACTGGATTCATGATCCTCGCGAAACGTTGCAACTTGCCATGTCCCTGGAGACCGACGCCCTCGACCTCTACCTCCGCATGGCTCAAAAAAGCGGAAATGAGGAGGCGAAGGCCGTCTTTTATGGCTTGGCCGATGAGGAGAAAGCGCACCTCCGTAGGCTGGGACAACTCCTTCGAACAAAATCATCTCCTCCATGATGAAACATTGGAGGAAGAAAGGAGAATAATTCAATGTCCTTTTCCATCGAACACGTCAGTATCCGGTGCCGAGATTTAGACAAGTCGGTCGATTACTTTGAACGGATGTTTGAGGCAGAGGTCATGTTACGGCGACAGCTTGATGAGTCGAGGAGGATTGTTTATCTCCGAATAGGCGACAGCATGCTCGAGCTCATGGAGATGGGCCCTGCTTCAGATCCCGTGGATCCAAGGGAGCACTATGGAGTTCACCACATCGGGATCAAGGTCGACGATTTTGAGTCGGCGTATCGGGACCTTCAGACCAAGGGAGCCGATTTCATCGGTGAACCGTTCGAGCCAACTCCCGGAATCCGCCTGGTTTTCTTGAGGGAGCCAAACGGGGCTATCATCGAGCTGGCCAAAAGGGACCCCCAGGTCTTTGGGGATGCAATGGCCAAGGGGACCGTCAATTGGTAGCCTCATACGGTCCCTTTTTCAAGGAGGTCACAGGTAACGACCGATCATTCAGGGTGAGAACGAATGAGAAACAAGAGGGGAGTAACCAGGCGAGAGTTCATTAAGGGGGTTACCGCAACTGGTGCACTGGTTTATGCGAGCGGATTGGCCGGCGCCAGGCAGACCTTTTCCAATGGGGACAAGTCCCGGATTTTCCGGGTGGTGGAATGTCCGATACATGACGGTCAGCTCCGTCACCATGGCCTCGACACCTTACTGAGCTTACTCGCGGGCAACGGTATGCAGTTCTACCGAACTGATGATGGGCATCCGTGGGGAGGTCCCGCAGGATTGATCGCTACGGACGACGTGGTGCTGATCAAAGTGAACTGCCAGTGGAAGTGCCGGGGGACAACAAACACCGACCTCCTGCGAGGATTGATCTACCGAGTCCTCCAACATCCGGACGGCTTTAATGGGGAGGTGGTGATCTTCGAGAACGGCCAGGGCGAAGGGAGCTTTGATGGCGATCCAGATGCCTGGGGACACTATTCCCAGTGGCCCGAAATAGATGATGGAATCTACGCAAACGCCGAGGAGGAAGCGATCCTCACCGTGGATTACCTGATTGAAACCGTTTTCAAAGACCACCCCGTGAGTTCTTATCTTCTCGACCCCATTCGGTCCGCCTTCATTCCAGACTCCGATCATTCGACTGATGGGTACCGAATAGTCTCGGATGTCTCTTTCCCTTGTTTTATCTCCGCAGGCGGGAACCGGATAGAAT
>DAOVIU010000309.1 GCA_030673585.1 Pseudomonadota bacterium
GCTTTCAGCGCACAGCCTGATTTCGCGCCATCGCAGATAATTCCGGCCATGGTGCCCACCATGTTGTTGATCTGGGCCTCGATTTGCAAAATGTCTCCCCCCAGAAGGAACACCATACCGCATCCCGCGCCCACGGCAGCAGCGACACCGCACCCACAAACGGGTGACATGAGGCCCGTATATGCCTTGATGTAAATGGTCGTGAGGTACGAGAGGGCAAGGGCCCGCAGGACGGTTTCCTCGGAAGCGTCCACTGCTTTTGCCGTCTCAACCACGGGAATCGTCGCCACCAGACCCATATTCCCAGAACCAGCGCAGGCCATAACTGGTAGGTCCAAGCCCTTCATCCTGGCCTCGACTGCCAGCGCCGTAACAAACTGTACTTTGGCCGGGAAGCCCTTCCCCGATAACCCCCGCCCAGCATGCTTTTCCATGACCCTTCCAATATTGAGGGAAGGAGCACCTTTTCGAGCTTCCTCCGCAAAATGCATATTCATTTCCATTGCCTGCCCGAGAATGGGGAGCTCGGACGGATTCATCTCCTTGATGAAATCTATAACGACACTGTATTTTAGGCCCTTAACCTTTTGAGCTAATCCCCAGAAATTCTCCCCGGGAACGGGGGCCCCCGTATAGGGCTTCCCATTTTTCTCCACGCTCACCACATGGTCGTGGCTCCCCCGAATAACCGCCGCGGTCCCATCCTTGCTACTGCGCACCATGCTATGAATCAAAATGTCCTTGGAGTCACGAAGTCTGATAATCCGGATTTTGTTCTCCGCAACCAGAGCTCGCCCCTTTTCTATAGCCTCGCTGCTGGGATTCTCCAGAATCTGAAGTCCTTGGTGTACCTTTTCGCAGAGCGAGGCTCCCATGGCTGCGGCAAACCGCAACCCCGTCTCGCCCGTTCCCGGAATCCCAACGATCATGGCGTTTTTATACGTCCCATCGTCCACCTCGACTTTAATCTCTTCAACCTCATCCGTCGAACCGCCCAACGCCTGGACGGCCCATCCCGTGGCGAGCGCAACGGCACCCACCTCCGTACATCCCGTTGCGGGGATTACCTCCCGTACGAATAATTCCCTCAGAAACTGCTTCTCTTTCATTGGCATGCCTTTCCCTCGGTTGAAGCCTATGTGTGACAAATCTCACTATACAATGAGAAATCTATCCGGGAAAGACCATCTTTCCCCCAACATGTCCCAAGAGGGATACCAGAGGCACGAGGCAGAAGATAAGGATGGCGTATATCGGCCAGAGATCCCCCGATTGAACAATGATCACGGGATCGAGGAACCTCCATATAACCAGGATGCTCAGCACCACCCAAAGAGTTACGGAGAGGGCGATTTTATACTTCACATGGGTCGTAAGCACCGCTCCGTAGTTAATCCACCAGGCAAAGAACCCCGTGGCAATCGCGGCTGCGGAGCCCAAGACGCCCAAACAGAGCATATAGAAGCTCGTGGTCTCGAATGAAGCATTTCGGGTCATCGCGTAGAGGACGAGAAACAGGGGAGTAGCCATCAAAAAGGCTATGGGGAAGTGTACCGTCATGGGGTGGGGCTGCCTCCTCAACAGGGGATAACGGTCGAACGCCTTCTGGAGGAATTCGGGTACTCCCTTGACATGACTAGATGGAGGGGACTCTGTCAAGATGCCAACCCGGGGAAACGTATCGAGTACTTCAGGACCGTGGGGGGCCGCCTCCATTTCCCTGGTGAGATCTTGCCCGGATGCATGTCTTGCCATATGAACGCCGGTATTCCAGTGGGTGCTCTGGGAGACGTCGTATACCTTTCCCCCAAAGGCGATGCAAACGGTCTTCCCATCCTTTCCATTCATGCGGTTCAGCTCGTGGCTGTCCATCTCCTTCATCGCAGTCCTCTCGTCATACTTTCATCCGCTCCGGCCTCTCCATCATAGGGCCCGCATCCATTCCGGTTTCAGCGCGATCTCCCCTCGCAGCGCGCTGTCTATCAGGGAGAGTGCCTCCCCTTTCCCCCTTGGCAGCCTCGCCCTGATCGGGAGGTAGTTTGACGCATGGTTGGAGAAGAAAAGGCCCATCGTCAGGTGGGTATGCGCGATCATCTCCCTCAGTTCCAAGAGGAGTTCCCTCTCCGTCGGGAGTTGAAATTTCCCACTCCCCATATCCTCGTGCAGTGGGGTCTCCGGAATCAGCATTACCGTCAGGGCGCCAACGTAGTTGGGGTCCATGGCGCTGAGCAGCGCGCCAGTGGCCCTCGCATGCTCAAGCGACCTCTCCCGTCCGGCGATGCCGAGCAGCACTGTCACCGACAGCTTGATCCCGGCCTTCCGAACCTTTCGCCCCATGTCGATCAGATTTTGGGCATTCGTGTTTTTATTCACGGACGTTAGAACCTCGTCATCCCCGCTCTCCACACCGAGGTAGATTATCCCCAACCCGTTTTCTTTCAGTTGGATTAATGCCTCGAGCGTCTTCTTCCTGAGGCTCTTGGCATTGGCGTAGGCACCCACCCTCCTCACCCAGGGGAGATGTTCCTTGATCCGGTCGAGGATCCACATGAGCCGTTTTTGGGGGATGATGAGCGCATCCCCGTCCATGAGGAAGACCCTCTCCTGCCCCCTCATGTATTTCGAGGCGAAGAGGATGTCGGAGAGAATGATGCGGTCTTCCTTGATCCGGAACCTCTTCTCCTTGTAGGACCCGCAAAAGGTGCACCTGTTGTGGGAACACCCCACGGTTACCTGCAGCAAGATGCTTTTGGCCTCGCTCGGTGGCCGAATGCAGTATCCCTCGTAGTGCATCCCCTCGCCTTCAACGGGAATATCCATATGATCTTTTTCCCCTAGAACCAGTCAAATATCCCCAACTTCATCAATAAAAATACAGGGGGTGAATATCAAAAGTCAAATTCGGGAAATCCCGGAAGCTTCAAATCACCCTCTTTTCATCAACCCAGGCCCAAATTTGACCATTTGTGAATCATGTGATATTAATTTCCAGGGATCTTCTCGGAAACTAACTCGCGATTAGGGTAATTCCTCTTAGCCAAAAACAAAGCCCGAATGCACATAGGGAAATGTGATAATTCAAGACCTGA
>DAOVIU010000018.1 GCA_030673585.1 Pseudomonadota bacterium
AGAAGGCATCCAAGAGGTGGCCGTCATGAACTCTCGGGAAGCGTTTCGGGTCGGTATCAAACAGTGAGAGCTTGAAACCGCATGCGCCTTCCTCCTTTAGCCGTGGAATGTTGATAAGGGTTTCGTCCTTAACCGACCCGAGGAGCGCTACATCAACTATGCTCTCTGATTCAACCAAAGCAGTTTTCTTCCTGAAGGCCTCCGGGTCCGCAATACCTTCTGGCGCGTCAACCGGCATATCAATAATCGTTGTAACACCTCCAGCCGCGGCTGATCGGGTGGAATTGAAAAAACCCTCTCCGGGGTAACTGAGGGAATGAACGTGGCTGTCGATAGCCCCCGGAAGGACCCATTTGCCCTCGGCACGAATGTGGGTTTTTGATTGAAATCCGTCTGGACCTTCAATAACAGCGGAAATCCGTTCGCCGTCTATGAGGACTGTGCCCCCTCCGATTACATGATTTCCGAACAAAACATTACCGGTAATAGCGAGGTCAAATACATGTTGGTTCACGTGACTTCCTCCGTATCAATCTGGGTAATCGTCCTGGCAATTACCTCGGTCCCTAAACAGATATGTTCGAATGTGCTAAATTCCTCAGGGCAATGGCTTCGCCCATTTTTCGACGGCACGAATAACACGCCGGCCGAGGTGACTTCTGCTATATGATTCGCGTCATGGCCTGCTCCCGATGACATTTCCAAGTGGGCAATATTGAGGCTGTCACAGGCCCGATTGATTCGGCCAACCATTTTCGAATCGAACATCACCGGTTTTGAACTTACCTGTGTTTCAAAATTGATTTCAATACTTCTCTTATCCCTAATCCCCTCCAGCTCCCCTTTGAAAAGGGAAATTGCCCGATGTGAGGCCGACTCGCTCAGACTCCTCACTTCCATTCCCAAATTCACTACACCCGGTATGACATTCAGGGAATTCGGATAAACATCGATCCTTCCTATGGTTCCCACCACTCCATCCAGTTTCACGCAGGTGTTTTCAAGGGCAAGGACAATCTCTGAGGCCGCGGCCAAGGCGTCCCTTCTGACGTCCATGGGTGTCGTTCCCGAGTGATCGTTTCTTCCCACAACCTCTATTCGGCCTCTGGATATGCCCACAATTCCCGTAACCACGCCGATGGGGATTCCCGTTGAGAAGAGCCGAGGACCTTGTTCGATATGGAGCTCTAAATATGCCAGGGCGTCGTGGGGGGACCTTTTCGCTTCAGCGATCCTTTCCGGATCGCCCCCCATTTCGTGAATTGCCGCGCCCAATGTTCTTCCCTCGGCATCCTTTAACGATGTGAGGAGTTCCCCCGGAAGTTTTCCCGCCATAGCCCGGCTTCCCACTGTTGAAATGCCGAAGGGTGAGGGCTCCTCCGCAAGGAACACGATGACCTCAAGGGGATGGGCAGTCCTTATTTCCCTTTCCTCAAACCCTCTGACCACCTCGATTCCGGCGATGACACCTGCTACTCCATCGAACATCCCCCCTCCCCTAACGGTATCTATATGTGACCCTATGAGAATTGCCGGATTTTCCCTCTCCCCTCCCCTTCTGCCAATGAGATTTCCAACGGCGTCTATCCTGACGCTGAGTCTCGCCTCATCCCTCATCAAGCCGGCTACGTACTCTCGAGCCTGCCGATCCTCCTTTGAAAACGAAATTCGAGTATAGCCTGGCTCCGCGGGCGAAGTGAACTCGGAGAGCCTTTCGATATCCCGACGAATCCTGTCAATATTCGGTTCGATTTTCTCCATGAATTCTCCCCGGCTTATTTTATCAACGAGCCGTTTTTCCACCATGGAATCAGATGAGCGGCGGGATGATCAACGAGATAACCCCGCTGAGATTACCCATGGGGTAGATCAGCTCTTACGAAAGGCTTTCACCCTGACTCCGGCCTCAGGTGTCAGGCGTTTTTTGACGTAGCCGCAAGAAGTCGTTTTGCGAAAGCCCTCGCCTCATCTGGGACCGTGCATCTTATAGACTCTTCCTGAAGCGGCTTCGTCGCATCTACTCCCATCCGCGCTGTCAACCCGTCCTCCGAGGCCGATGGATCGAGTATCACCCCCATGGCTCCCGGAATCATCACCAAATCCCTGTCTGCCTGAAACCGCGTGGAAATCGCCCAGAGGACTTCGGATTCGTTAAATATATTCACGTCATCATCGACTGCTACTACGAGCTTAAGGCAGTGATCAATTCCCATGGCTGTTACGATAGCTTGCTTGCCTTGACCCTCAGCTGTTTTTTCCATCGAAATATAGGCGTGAAACAAACCACATCCTGACAGAGGGACGTTAACGGCCCGGAGCCCCGGCACGGTTCGAGAAAGCGCCTGAAGTAGATCCGTCTCGCGAGGTATGGCAAGCAGGGTATTATGCTCAGCCGAAAGGCCGGCACAAATGCTTTGGTAAAGAGGGTTCTCCCGGTGGCACAGGGTGTGGGGAACGAAAACATGTTGCGTACTTCGGTGCGAAGAATATCCCGTGAATTCACCAAAGGGCCCTTCTGGCTCCCGGACGTTTGCTAGAATCTCTCCCTCTAAAACGATTTCGGCGTAGGCGGGAATGTTCAGGGGAATATTAATCCCCTTCACAACTTCTAGAGGCTCTCCGAGCAATCCCCCGGCCACCTCATATTTCCCGCTTTGACTTGGAACGACACCGATCGAAGCCAGAGAAATGAGAGGGTGGACGCCGAGGAGACAGGCAACGGGGAGATTTTTGCCCTTTTCCTCCGCCCTTCTTTGATAATCCCACAGGCGCTTGCGGGAATGCAGGCTGATACCCAACCGATTCCTTCCCTTGACCATCAAACGATGATAACCCATGCTGGTTACCCCTGTATCCGGGTCTGCGGAAACGATAAGGCCTGCGGTGATGTAGGGAGCGGGATCGTCCCGGAAATGCGTAAGTACGGGAAACTGCATAATATCTATTTCGTTTCCCGTATAGACCCGAAAACGCGAAGGGGAATCCTTTACCGCCTTCTCGGGCAAAAGGGATTTTATCCGCCGCGAGTACTCGGCGTGGAGATCTTCTTCCTTCACCTTGAAGGCTAAAGCCATCCGCCCTCGAGAGCCCAACAAGTTCGTTACAACCGGTACGGAATATCCCTTCACATTTTCAAAGATCACGAAAGGCGAGGTCCCCTGTCCTTCTAGTTCGGTCATGAAAGCCGTCATCTCGTAAGCGGGGCTAACCTCCTCTTTCACTCGGATAACGTCAGAATGGTTCGACTCCTCAACCTGCGTAATGAATGATCTCCAGTCCTGTTGGCTCATTGGAGTGCTCCTCTCCCTGGTGTCCTATGCCGAAAACCTCGAAGCCTCCTCTCAATAATCTATAGAGGAAGTTTCCACAATGTACACGGGTATCGTTCTTTCATTCAAAAGATTTCGACGTGGCTTTCTATTGCCTCTTTTCCGTCTTCTTTAAATCCTCAAAGATGCGTTCAGGGGTTAGGGGAAGCTCTTTCATTCTCACGCCCACGGCGTTGAACACAGCATTGGCAATTGCTGCAGCGGTTGGAATAGTTGTGGCTTCGCCAATTCCCCGTGCACCAAAAGGACCGAGCGGCTCGGGTACCTCTACGATAATTGGTTTTATCTTGGGCATATCCAGTGCGGTAAACATCTTGTAGTCCAAAAATGATGGATTGAGGGTCTTCCCATTTTCCCTGATAATCTCCTCGGTCAAGCCAAACCCCAGACCCATCTGTACTCCTCCTTCGATCTGTCCCTCAACATTTACTGGATTAACGGCCTTACCGACGTCATGGGCAGCCCAAATATTGAGGACGGTAACCGATCCGGTCTCAGGATCAACCTCCACCTCGGCGACGTGCGTCCCGAAGAGGAAGACATCCACGACATGGGTCTGCCCGGTTTCCGGATCCATTGGAAGGCCAGTAGTGTGATAGGAACCCTTTCCCATAATCGTATGCCCAAGGGGGCGATGCATTTCCCCGACCAAGTCCCGGATATTCCCCAGAGGCTCCGGATTCCCCCTTTCACACACTTTCCCCTGGGCTATAGTGAGATTTTGATACCGTATTCCCCATTTCTCCGACGCTCGCTTCAGCATTTGATCCTTGGCTTCACTGGCAGCCGCCCTTACTGCATTGCCTGCAACGTAGGTTATTCTCGTCGCATTTGCTCCGTAGAGATCAACTGGGGAAAGGTCCGTGTCTGGCTGATCGACCCACACATCCTCGTATCGCACACCCAGCTCCTGGGCAGCGACTTGCGCAAGCGTAGTCCGAGCCCCCTGGCCGACATCGGGTGTTCCAACCATGACGACAACCGTTCCGTCCTCGTTCACCTTCACGACCGCGCTGGAATAATCATGCCTCCCCGCAGCCCCACAGGCGTACATCATGGAGGCTATCCCAAAACCGTGATTTTTTCTCCCGGATCTCCACCGGTAACCGGACGCCGCCTTTACTTCCCACAGGGTTTCTTGATAGCCAATGCTCTCCACTGCTTGCCCATTGGCTGTCGTATCGCCATTTTGTAACGCGTTGATCATTCGAATATGGTAGGGATCCACACCAATCTCATGGGCGATCATATCGAGCTGAGACTCCCCGGCGAAACACACCTGAGGCACACCAACACCTCGCATGACGCCACCGACCTGTTGATTCGTATAGACACCCACCGCATCAACCCAGACATGGTCAACTCGATATGGGCCGGATGACATCAGCGCGGCGTACCGTAACACCCCTTCCCCGGTATCACTGTAAGCCCCAAAATCCTGGATGAGGTTTATCTGTCTCGCGAGAATCTTTCCTTGCGGGGTAACTGCGGTCTTGTAAGTCATGGTGAACGGATGCCGTACGGTTGACGCAATAAATTCCTCTTCTCGATCGACAACGATCTTGACCGGACGGCCCGTTTTCCTCGCCAACAATGAACAGGCAGGTTCGGCCATCAGTTCCTGTTTTCCGCCGAAGGCTCCTCCAATATTCGTCGTGATGACGCGCAATTTATTCATGGGAATTTGTAACAAACGAGCCAACACAACCCGGTTGTTGAAAGGTGCCTGAGTACTGGACCATACTGTCACCTTTCCCGACATATCAAACTCCGCAACCGCGGCATGGGGTTCAATTGGGCAATGCTCCACCATTTGCGTCTTAAAGGTGTCCTCAAACAGAAGTTCCGCCCTCTCGAAAACCGTATTCGGGTCTCCCTTTCGAATCCTGCGCCGTGCTCCAATATTTCCGGGAAATTGATCATGGACCAAGGGAGCTCCCGGCGACATCGCCTCTAGGGGATCGAAAACCGCGGGGAATTCTTCATACTCGACGTGGATAAGTCCCAGGGCCTCACCGGCGATGTCCGGATCAGTCGCAGCGACGGCGGCAATAGCATCCCCCAAATAGCGAACTTTCTCCTTGGCGAAAACCCTCCAATCATTCTGATACATCCCTATCAGAATATCCGGGGCATCCCTCCATGTCACAATCCCCTTCACCCCTGGTAACATCTCTGCTTTGCGAGTATCGATGTTCAGGATTCTCGCATGGGGGTGCTTGCTTCTCAGGATCTTCCCGTGTAACATCCTCGGCAGATAGATGTCTGCACCGAACTTGGCTTCACCCGTCACCTTCTGCCAGCTGTCCAGTCTTGGGACCGAATCCCCGACAACCTGAGGGTTGACATCCAAAAGGAACCCATTGTCTTCCGACACGCTCATCGTACCTTCCTCGGTGACATCTCCGACACGGACCGGATAGCTTCGACAACCTTAACGTAGCCTGTACACCGGCAAAGATTTCCGGAGAGGGCAGACCGAATCTCCTCCTCGGAGGGATGAGGATTCTCATCCAATAGGGCCTTGGCGCTCAATATCATCCCGGGAGTACAGAACCCGCATTGAACCGCTCCCTTCTCGACGAAGGCTTTTTGCAGCGGATGCAGCTCAGTTCCTTGAGCCAATCCCTCTATCGTTGTAATGGCCTTGCCGTCCGCATCCACGGCCAAGATCAAGCATGAATTTACCGCCTTTCCATCCACGAGAACCGTACATGTCCCGCAATCCCCCTCTCCACAGCCCTCCTTGGTCCCTGTTAATCTCAATTCATCTCGTATCACCCGCAGTAAAGTCCAGTGGGACTCGACTTCCAACGAGACGAGCTCATTGTTGATTGTGAATGTAATAATTTTTTTCTCCATTGTTTTATGCCTTTGACTGCAGGCTTTTGAGTGCCCGGATGGTGAGGGAGGAAACCATCTCGGAACGATAGCGGGCAGATCCCCGCACATCCGAAATGGGAGATACCTCCGAGCTCACCATCTCCCCAATGGATGCTAACGGGATCTCCTCCAGCGGTTTTCCGAGGATCATCTTTTCGGTCCCTTTCGCCCGGATGGGAGTGGAGGCCACCGCTCCAAGTGCGATCCTGGCCTCTCTGCATAAACCGGTCTTCTTATCGAAGCATAGGCAAACAGCCACTCCAACAAGAGCAATATCCATCGAACGCCTCACGCTGTGCTTCACATAGATCTGTTTGGCATGGGGACGAGGGAAGGGGACGTGGATTTCGTTGAGTATCTCCCCCTTTTGGAGGTTTGCCTCGCCGGGTCCTACAAAAAATTCCTCAAGGGGAATTTCCCTTTGTCCCTTCGAACCCGCGATTTTCACGATTGATTCCATCACTAAGAGCGCGGGAGACATGTCCGCCGAAGGCGCTGCATTACAGAGGTTACCCCCGAGCGTCGCTATATTTCTCACCTGGAGAGACCCTATCGAGTTGGCCGCCGTTCGAATCATGGGAAACCGATCCCGGATAACCGAATTACCAGCGAGTTCTGCAAGGGTGATGAGTGCACCAATGTCCAGACCGTTCTCCCCCTCCTTTATTATTGAATTGAGGCCCCGGATTTTCTTGATATTCACGATATGTTTGGGTGCCATAAGACCTCGCTTTATCCTCGGAATCAGGTCTGTGCCCCCAGCCAGAACTATAGCGTCCTCCCCGAACCGGGACAGCAGGCTGCACGCCTCTTCAATGGTTTTCGGCTCGTAGTAGCAAAAGCGATGCATGGAAGAACCCTTCCTTGCCCCATTAACGCTGCTGCCCGCTCCTCAGGTCACGCCTCCATCGAGGAAAGACGAGATTTTTCATGGTCCCTTCACCTATGATAGGGCATCCCTTTCCTTCAGTGCTCTCAGAATCTTCTCACAGCTCATGGGGAGTTCCCTCATCCTTATTCCCACGGCATTGTACACGGCGTTTGCCACGGCGGCGGCAACCGGATTGGTCGCCCCTTCTCCCACACCCTTGGCGCCAAAAGGTCCCGTAGGCTCGAATGTATCCGCGATCATCATTTCGACTGGAGGCATATCGAGTGCAGTCAGCGTCTTATAGTCGCTGAAGTTCGGATTTAAAACCTCACCCGAAATCGGATCGAATTGCGTGTCCTCGAGCAGGGCAAAGCCCAATCCCATGTGGACTCCCCCCGAAATCTGGCCCTCAACGTTGTCTGGGTTTATCGGTGTCCCCACATCCGCGCCCGTCATGGCTCGCAAGACCCTTACCTGCCCTGTCTGCGTATCCACAGCAACCTCTACAAAGCAGACGATAAAATGCGGGGGGCACGCATTTGGCCTAACCGATGCCTCTCCCGCTGCACTTCCCCACCCACTGGATTGGGCCGTTTTAACTACCTCCTCAATGGTCACCCATCTCTCCGGGGCCTCGATGACGGAGATTCTTCCTTCCCCTACGGCGAGCTCTTCGGGGGCGGCCTCGAGCATGTTCGATGCCCACTCTAAGAGCACCCCCTTCACCTTCTCAGCGGCCTTCTTGACCGATAGTCCCGCGCCGTATGTCGCCCTGCTTGCATGGGTGGGAACGTCGAAAAGGGTCGTGTTCGTATCGCCCATGTGGACCAAGACATCATCGTAATTCAGGCCCAATTCCTCGGCTACTATCGCCGCGTGTGCGCTGAGATCCCCATGCCCCGCGTCCGCAGCGGCGTTTATCAAGACGGCGGTTCCGTCTTCGTTCATCCGAACAATAGCGCCGCTATAATCCATGATAAACTTTGACGGTTTGGGAGACCCGGCCCCTGATGTATGAAATCCCCGGGCCATGCCAATGCCCCGTTTTACCCACGGTTTCTCCGTACGGTGATCGTCTCTTCTCGTCCATCCGATTTTCTCAACTCCTCTCCGTATGAGCTCCTCGGTGCCGCAGCTTTCCACCAAACAGACTACATCCGGACCCTGCCCGTAGAACGTATCCCCTTCCTTGATGTGGTTCTTCAATCTCAGCACAATAGGGTCAATCCCCATTTCGTCGGCGATGATATCCATCTGGGATTCAACGGCGAAATTGACTTGGGGGTTCCCCGCTCCCCGCATAGCCGTGAGCGGCGGGGTATTTGTATACACGGTTTTCCCGGTGAATTTCATATTCGGACAATTGTACATGGACAGAAACCAACCTCCGGCAAGGACCATTTTTGATTCGCCGCTAAAAGCATAGGCCCCTGTCTCATCGATGACGTCGAAACGCTGAGCCACCAGGGTACCATCTTTCTTGACCCCGGTTTTTAACGTCATGATCATCGGGTGTCGACCACACGTGACAAACATCTCCTCCCTGCTCTTTTCCCCCCGAACCGGTTTCCCCGTCAGGAGGGCTAAGAAGGCACAAATCGGTTCGATCCAACCGGTATGGATGTGTGCGCCAAATGAACCGCCGAGATAAATCCGATGACAGTTGACCTTGTGCAATGGGAGCCCCAGAGAGCTTGCTATGTTCATCCGCATGGGGTGAATCCCCTGGGTTGTCCCATAGATCTCCAGCCTTCCGCCAGCTTCTGGGACGCACATTACAACGGTCCTCTCAAGGGGGGCGTTGTTGGGTCGAGATGTCTTGAATACATTTTCCACAACAAAATCAGCCTCCAGAAATCCCTTCTCGACATCTCCAATCTCAATTTCCCTGGTCGCAACGATGTTGTTCTTTATCTCGATTGGCGTCTCTCCCCGTCTTGCAACATCGTGGATGATTGGAGCATCGGGTTTCATGGCTTCCAGTGGATCGAAAACGGCCTGGAGTGGTTCGTACTCTACCCTGATCAATTCGAGGGCTTCTTCCGCAATCTCAGGACTTGTCGCCGCGACCGCAGCCACGCGATCACCATAGTGTCTTACCTTCCTTTCCAGGAGAAAACTGTCATAAAACATGACTGAGGGCAGGTGAAGGAATTGATGCATCGTGGGGATTTTTGGAACATCTTCGTGTGTGATGACTGCCTTTACCCCCTTTAGTTTCAATGCCTTGCTCGTATCGATATGTTTGATATGTGCGTGGGCGCGGGGACTCCTCAATATCTTGGCGTGTAATGTTCCGGGAAACATTATATCACCCGAGAATTTTAACTCCCCCGTGGCCTTTTGGCGAGCTTCTATCTTTTCAAGCCTCTTTCCGACGACATTAAACTTCTTCTCCATCATAGCCTCATTCCTCAATAATTATCTGAGTTCAAAACGTGGCCTCTTTCGAGAAACACCCGCCCGGTTGGAAATTTTCTCACGATAGCGTGTCATGATCGAAAATCTACCTGCAGGGAATATGGACTCCTTCTTGTGCGGATACTTTCAACCCCT
>DAOVIU010000032.1 GCA_030673585.1 Pseudomonadota bacterium
ATATCATCCTGGCTTGCTCCACGGGAACGAGTTCATCGTGATCCCCATGGATTACCAGGCAGTTGCGCACCTTGCCCAAAGCGGGGGCTAGGTCGTGACTTCTCAGGTCGTGGAAAAATTGCTCCCCCAACAAGGCCATTTCCCCTTGTCCCCTCCTTCCCTCAAGGCCGGCCAGGCTATAGGGGGTTGCCCACGTCACCACCGCGCGAATGTCCTCCTCATCCCCCGACGCAATCAGGGAAATGTAGCCGCCCAAGCTGCTTCCCATGAGGCCGATTCGGGGGCCGATCCGAGGATATGATCTTACGAATTCGATGGCGGCGTTCAGGTCCCTCAATCGGTCCGATACGGTGATCTTCGAGGTTATTCCCTCGCTCTCCCCGCATCCCCTGAAGTCGAACCTGAGGAGTGCTATCCCCCTGGCATGGAATCGATTGGCGAGCGTGGTATATTTTTCGCTGTCCTTGCTGCTGAAAAGCCCGTGGGAGGCAATCACACAGGAAGGCTTATCCACATCCGGCAGGTGAAACATTCCTACTACCATCTGCCCACAGCTGAAAAAGGAGATCTTCTCCGTGTTCATGGCGATTTCCAACGCAAGAGCTTCCGTTTGGCGGCACCGAGTGATATGGAAGACCTCGAGAGAGCTTCCCCTTCGTGGTCGAACGCAAGCCCTGCGTTTTGCATTGTTGCGGTGCTGCGGTCATGCGGTTACGGGCGGTGGATATTTTGATTCGACTACATGATACGTTGGCGCTGCGAGCTCCGTTTCCTCGTGTTTAAGGGATGTCTATGAGATCCCCCTATGGCATCCCTTTGTCCTTGCTTTCTGAACCATCTATGATCAGACGGATATACGGCCTCGTGGAAACGGAAGAGAGATCGAAGCGCCTCAACACCCGAACCAAGAGATCTATCCTTTCTCCGATGGGGGCCCTCCTGTCCATGATGACGAGATTCCTTCCCCGGAGCTTACACAACCCCCCCTTGACGTTGAAATCCATTCCCATTAAGTCGTCGTATCGGACCACAATGGACAGCCTTTCCGCTATCTCCTCCAGCTCTTGTAATAGGCGAGTTTCCTCCATCTTGGATATCCTATCCTTCACACGGGAACTGGTTCAAGGGGGTATTTTTTCATTCCTCGCCTTCCCTCAACGCCTCGAGATACTCCCTTCGCAGGAAATCCTTGCTTATCCCATGGTCGATGAAGTCCCATGGTAGGATTTCATCCAAGGCAATCTCCCGGTAAACGTAGAAGTGTGGATTGAGGTTCATCTCCTTAAAGGCCTTCTGCCAATTGCCGCCATTGTAATGTACAGCCAATATGATCCTTCCCACCCTTCTATCACCCCGGGAGAGAAGCGTCTGGATATATCCCCACTTTGGGAGATTGTGAATTACCTGGACGTTTCCTTCCCCGCGGAGCCCATTTCTTATGACCTTTAGCTTGCGTTTCAACGAACCGATCTCTTCATACGGGGCCCATTGGAAAGGGGTCGAGGGTTTGGGGGTAAAGGGAGTGATGCTGAGCACGATTCGTCCCAATTTTTTTTGATCGCGGCCGACCTTCAGGAAGATATGCTTTATTCGCCTGGTGAGCGCGACGATTTCATCGATGTCACGAGCCGTTTCCGTCGGAAGGCCGATCATGAAATAGAGGCGAATATTGGGAATACCGGCCTTTACGATGATTTCCACAGCACGAAGTAAGCTCTCCTCTTCGATCCCCTTTTTAATCACTCGCCTGAGCCTCTCCGAACCCGCCTCTGGGGCCAGGGAAATGGTTTTATGTTCGCTCGCCTTGAAGTATGCGATGAGATCCTCGGAAATGGAATCCGCCCTGAGGGAGGCAATGGAGAGGGTTCCCCCTAAATCGAGGACCGATTGGCATATCTCCCTCAAGTGGGGATGGTCCGAAACCGCTGAGCCCATCAACCCGAGGCGCCTCTCCTGGGTTAATCCTTCCTCGAGGTTTTTTCGGAGATTTTCCAGGGTTCTCGTACGAAAGGGACGGTATATGAAACAACCCGCGCAGAAGCGGCATCCCCTGGGGCATCCCCGATTCAACTCAACCAGGGCCATATCATTGAACTCGGTATCGGGGGTGAATAGGGTTGAAGCGGTATGGATGGTATTGATATCTCGGATCCACCTCCTCTTAATCCGCGGTCGGTTGTTGCCCTTGGGGGTGAAGCTTTTGATCGGGCCCTCATGGAAATACCGTACCTGATAGAATTGGGGTGCGTAGACGCCCTTGATGGCGGATGCCTTCTCCAGGAAATCCCCTCGGGTTTTCCCCTGGGATCTGTCTTTCTCGAAGGATTTCAGGAACTCCGGGAGGAGTTCTTCCCCCTCACCGATGAGAAAGACGTCGAAGAAATCGGAAAGGGGCTCTGGATTTAAGAAAATGGTCGTACCCCCCGCGATGACGAGGGGATGGGAGTCCTTTCGGGTCGCCCTGAGGAGAGGAATTTTGCCCATCTCCAAAATAGTGAGGATGTTGAGGTAGTCGTTTTCGAAGGGGATGGAGAAGGCGAGGATATCGAAATCAGGGAGATGTCTTTGCGATTCCAGGGAAAAGAGGGCGGTGCCCGTCTTTCTATGTTCCAGAAGGTCTTCCCTATCGGGGAGGAAGGTCCTCTCGCAGACGATGTCCGGCAGTTGGTTCAATTGGTTATAGAGGGTTTGAAACCCCAAGTTGGACATGCCGGTGTAGTACCGGTTTGGGAAGGCGAGGCAAAGGGTTGTCTTCGCGCCCCATTCCTTCCGGATGGTTCCTCTTTCCTCCGAGAGCCGTTTTTTCGCCCTCTGGATGAGTTTCCAAGACATAGGACGCGTTGTGGAGAAGGGGCCTCTAAGGGAAATCTATCGGACCGGGTTGCGATGGCCCTTTCCCGCTGGAAACAAGGGATTAATCAGCCTGCTTTCTCAGAAATGTGGGGATGTCATAGTGTTCCTCGTCAAAGGATGAGAGGTCATCGACTCCCTCGGGTTTTGCCTCCTGCGACTTTTCCCTCTCCCTCCTCACATAGGTGGGCACTTCGAGGTCGTCCCTGAGCGAGAGGGAGATGGAGGACACCTTTTTCAGGTGGGGGAGCATTCGTTCCTCCATCCTGCCGAAACCGGTGGCAATTACCGTCACCCGTATCTCTTCCTCCATCTTTTCGTCTATGACGGCCCCAAATATGATATTGGCGTCTTCATGGGCCTCCTTCTGTATCAGCACCGATGCCTCGTTTACCTCGTTGAGGGTCATGGAGGAGCTGCCGGTGACATTGATGAGAAGTCCTTTGGCCCCTTCAATGGACATGTCTTCCAGGAGGGGGCTGGAGATTGCCTTCTGCGCTGCCTCTACTGCCCTATTATCACCCAATGCCACGCCTGTTCCCATGAGGGCCATTCCCATCTCCGACATTATGGTCCTTACGTCGGCAAAATCGAGGTTGATGAGGCCATGAAATGCGATCAGGTCGGATATGCCTTTGGCTGCATGGAGGAGTACCTCGTCGGCCTTCTTGAAGGCCTCCAACAACGACATGGTCTTTCCACTAATGCTCAGGAGTCTCTGGTTGGGGATGGTAATCAAGGTATCGGCGGTCATCCGCAGGTTGACGATTCCCTCTTCAGCCTGCTTCATTCGCTTCCTGCCCTCGAAGAGGAAGGGTTTGGTTACAATGGCCACGGTGAGGGCACCCATTTCCTTGGCCACTTCCGCGACGATGGGAGCTCCTCCGGTTCCAGTACCACCTCCTAGGCCTGCGGTGATGAAGACCATATCCGCGCCCCGCAGGGAATCCCTGATCATGTCAATGTCCTCCAGCGCTGACTTTCTGCCAGTCTCGGGGTTGGCGCCGGCTCCCAATCCCTTGGTGATCTTGGCCCCCAGTTGAAGCTTCATGGGTGCCTTGCTGGCCGCTAAGGCTTGGGCGTCGGTATTGGCCGAGATGAATTCGACAGCCGTGAGCTCAGAGGCAATCATGTTATTGACGGCGTTACACCCTCCCCCTCCGATACCGACGGCTTTTACTTTAGCCGCCACGTTCCTGTTCTCATCGAATTCAATCATTTCACTCCTCCCAATAGGTCGTTTCCTTAAAAGAATTCGCCGAACCAATCCCTCATGCGACGACTCACCTTAGAAAAGATATTGGTCTCGCCGATTCGGAATCGGCTCTTGGACCGGTTCCTGTTTCCATACATCACTAATCCGACTCCCGTGGCAAAAATGGGGCTATTCACGAGGTCGGCCAAGCCGCTTATGCCCACGGGATATCCCCTTCTCACCGGAAGGTCAAAAACTTGTTCGGCAATCTCAGGCATCCCCTCCATGATGGCGGTTCCACCGGTCAGGACAATCCCCGAGCCAATGAGGTTTGCGTAACCGGATCTCACGATTTCCGCCTGGACCAACGTCAAAATCTCCTCCACCCGGGGTTCGATGATCTCCGCCAGGGTCTGCCGGGAAAGGGTCCGGGGCTTTCGTCCCCCGACGCTGGGAACCTCTATCATCTCCTCCTTCTTGACCATGGAGACCAGGGCGCATCCGTACCTCTTTTTTAATTTCTCCGCCTCCTCCGCAGGGGTCCTTAGACCGAGGGAGATGTCGCTGGTGATGTGATTACCCGCTAGGGAGAGGACCGATGTGTGTTTAATACTCCCATTACTAAAGATCACCAGATCAGTGGTTCCGCCTCCGATATCCACGACGCCCGCCCCAAGCTCCTTCTCCTCCGAGCTGAGGACCGCTTCGCTGCACCCTAGCTGCTCTAAAACGATATCGTTTACGTTAAGTCCAGCCCGGTTGGCGCAGCGGATGATGTTTTGGGCCGAGGTAACCGCCCCCGTGACGATGTGTACTTTCCCCTCCAAACGGACGCCGCACATACCGATGGGATCCCTGATTCCATCCTGATCATCGACGATGTATTCTTGTGGGAGAACGTGAATAACCTCCCGATCCATGGGGATCGCGATGGCGCTCGCCGCATCGATGACTCGCTTTATGTCGTTGTCGACAATTTCCCGGTTTTTCACGGCGATCACCCCGTGGCTGTTGATGCCTCGAATGTGTCCTCCTGCTATTCCGGCAAAGACGGAGTCGATCTGACACCCCGCCATGAGCTCGGCCTCCTCGATCGCCTTTCTTATGGACTGCACCGTTCCTTCAATGTTCACCACAACTCCCTTTCTGAGTCCCCTTGAGGGATTGGATCCGATTCCGATGATGTTGACCAACCCGTTTTGGACTTCCCCCACAATGGCGCAGATCTTGGTCGTTCCGATATCCAGCCCCACCAACAATTTATTATCTTTTCCGGCCATACCTATCACCTCCTTTCTCTATGCATTTTTTGTGAGCTTTTTCGCGTAAAATGCCGTCGTATCCCCCATCCTTACGATGACCCTCTTTTCATAGTTACAATCGATATACGCGGGCCTGGGGGACCTTTGACGGAGATGTCTCCACACCCTCTCCAATCGTTTCCATTTCGCCCGATAATGGTCGAGGCCCAGTTTGATTTCGATGGTTTCGTCGTTCGTAAAGATGCTTATCCCAAAGGTCCTGTCCATATGGATTTCGGAGATATCCTTTTGGGAGAGGACCCTCGCTTCCTTGATCACCCTGATCAACCTCAATGCTTTGGAGACTAATACCCATGATTGGTCGGGATGATCCCTGAAATCATCGCGATGGAGGCCCGTCAGAATTGGATGACCGATGTGGTGATCCTTGGGCACCCCGGCAAATATGACCCCATGAGCATCGATATAATAGAGCCGGTCCAAAAGGATGATGGCCACTGGTCGCCTCTCGGTGATCCTTATTGAGATTCTGTCGGGAAAGATTCGCCTGATCTCCGCATGCTCTATCCAGGGGTGGGTCTCCACCTTGCTTCTCAATGTGCCTAGCTTTACGTTCAGGATGTTCGGTCTGCGGTCTAATTGTGTGAGAGACAAAACGTCCCTTTCGGAGGTCTTCCGACAACCCTCAATGACGACTTCCCGGAGGGCAAGCAAAGGGGAATCCATCATGTAGCCATACACGGTACGCCCGATGAAGGCCAAAACCGCGACGACCAATACCAGTGCGGTGACCTTAAAGAGCCTTTTGAGAAGACGAAAGACCATTTCTCCCATCCCTCTTTCCTCCTTGTTCTTCAGTCTTCAATGAAGCTCCCTTGAGGATCCTCTCGGCCAATTCCGGGAAGTCGATGTCGGCAAAATGGGGAGCCTTCGGCAACTTGGACCTTTGGTCTTTTCATTCCTCTCCAATAATGTGAACTTCGGGGCCCAGCTGGATCCCCCGCTTCTTATATACCTCATCCCGAATAAAGGCCATTAATTCCAAAACATCTGCCGCCGTGGCATCTCCCTCATTGACGATGAAATTGCCGTGCTTCTCCGAGATTCGTGCGTCTCCAATGCGGTAGCCCTTGAGACCAAGCTCATCGATCAACTGACCTGCCGCCGCTCCCTCAGGGTTTTTAAAGATGGAGCCAGCCGTTGGCACATTCCAAGGCTGGGATTGGGATCTGAGCCTTTGAACGCTCTTGATCTTGCCCGCGATATCCTCTCCTTTCGCCTCCCTGACACTCAGGATACTCCTGAGAATAATGGACCTCTCGGGGAGAGCCAGATTTCGGTAGTTGAATTTCAACTCCTCCCTTTGCATAACCGTCACGTCGCCCGTTGCCTCCATAATGGCAACGGATCTGACCACATCCCCCATTTCCGAACCGAAGGCCCCGGCGTTCATGGCCAGGGCACCTCCCGCGCTGCCGGGGATTCCGGCGAAAGGCTCAAGGCCCGTAAGGTTTCTTTCACGGGCAAATCGGATCAGGTCCTTCAGGTTTACCCCTGCCTCGGTGGATACCAACACCTCCTCGTCCTCTCGGCCAATGATCCTGACCCTTCTGAATCCCCGGCAAAGGCTGATGACAATCCCTCGAAGTCCCCCGTCCCTAACGATGATATTGGTTCCCCTGCCCAAGACGTAATAGGGAATGGCACTCTCCTTGGCAAAGTCGAGTATCTCCCTTAAGTCCTCCTCGTTTTGGGGAAATGCCAGGACATCTGCACATCCACCCACTCCCAATGAGGTATGCTTTGCCATGGGAACGTCAAAGGAAACCCTTCCCTTGACACGCGATTTCAATTCGTCCTTGGTGTACCCTATCATTGCCCAGATACCGGTAAGATCATGGGTTCATCGGCGGCGCCCCGCCTTAAATTTCTTCCTCAGTCCGTCAATCAAATCTTCGCCCACCCGGTAAATATCGCCTGCACCTAGCGTTATCACCAGATCGTCGGGCATAATAACCCGCAGGAGGTATTGGAGGATTTCGTGTCGGTCAGAGATGTAATGGGCGTCCCTGTGTCCGTGTTCTCGAATTCCCTCCAAGAGGTGGCGAGCGTGTACCCCCTCGATCTCCTCCTCTCCCGCTGGGTAGATATCGGTGATAATCAGCACATCGGCCTCATAAAAGGCCGTCAGGAAATCATCAAGGAGGGACTTGGTCCGAGTGTACCGATGGGGTTGAAAGAGGGCTACGATCCTCCTCCGCCATCCCGACTTGGCGGCTCTCAAGGTGGCCTTGATCTCGGTGGGATGATGAGCGTAGTCGTCAAATACCAGGATATCCTCGATTTGGGCCTTCATTTGGAACCTGCGGTGAATGCCGGAAAATTCGGCGAGGGCCTCCTGAAGGGTCTTGAAACCCACATCCAATTCAAAAGCCGTTGCTGCGGTAGCCAATACGTTGTAGATGTTATGGATTCCCGGCATCTGGATCGTTAGCCTTCCAATGCGCCTACCTCTGTGGACCAGCTCGAAGGAAGTGTGAGGTCCGTCGAACCTCATGTCCTTGGCCTGAAAGTCAGCCTGGCTGGAAAGCCCATACGTGGTAAACCGTTTCCTCAGTCGGGGGATTAGGCTTTGGACGTTTTCGTGATCCAAACAGAGGACCGCCAGGCCGAAGAAGGGGATCTTGTCGATGAACTGGAAGAAGGTCTCCTTAATCTGATCGATCCCCTGGTAGTAGTCGAGGTGTTCGGGGTCGATATTGGTTACCACGGCGATGGTAGGCAAGAGCTTCAGGAACGATCCATCGCTCTCGTCCGCCTCGGCCACCAAGAAGTCTCCCTGGCCTAGTTTGGCATTGCTTCCGATGCTGTTGAGTTTGCCGCCAATAACGACTGTGGGATCCAAACCCCCATGGGCCAGGACCGTGGCGATGAGGGAGGTTGTGGTGGTCTTCCCATGGGTTCCCGCAACGGCCACACCGTATTTCATTCGCATGAGTTCTGCCAGCATCTCCGCCCTCGGAATGACGGGAATGAGCTTTTCGGCCGCTGCCTTGATCTCTGGGTTCCCCTCCTTGATGGCCGCGGAGACGACAACCACCTCTGCTCCCCGGACGTTCTTCTGGTGATGTTGGGAATAGATTTGTGCCCCCAACTGCTGGAGCCGTCGGGTTATCTCGGTTTCGCGAATATCGGATCCACTAACCTCGTAGCCCAGATTGAGAAGAACCTCCGCAATCCCGCTCATACCGATACCCCCGATTCCGATGAAATGGATATGGTCTATCTTGGTCTTTCGATACATGACTACTTTCCCAGAGATACCAGTTTGTAGCACCAATCTACGATGAGCTCAGCGGCATTGGGCTGAGCCAGGTCCCCCGCTCG
>DAOVIU010000071.1 GCA_030673585.1 Pseudomonadota bacterium
TCTTCTATCTCCTCCTGTGAATCGGTCGTATAAGCCCCTAAGAGCAGGTTCTCCTCCACGGTTAAGGGGCCGAAGATATGTCTCGCCTCCGGCACATAGGTAATTCCTCGTCGCACGATTTTCGCGGATTTCTCCCCCGTGATGTCTATTCCTTCAAATTCGATCTTTCCCGATACCGGTCTTACGGCTCCAACGATGGCTTTGAGGGAGGTACTCTTGCCGGCACCGTTAGCACCCACGATGGCTACCAGCTCTCCCTGCTCTACCTCAAAGGTTACCTCATGGAGAGCAACGATCCCCCCATAGCGCACCCTGATTTTATCTACCTTCAGCATATCTCTCCCCAAGGTATGCCTCGATCACCCTCTCTTCCTTGGCCACATCCTTCGGTCTTCCCTCGGCGATTTTTCTCCCGGCAGCCATGACGATAAGCCTCTCCGAGATTGTCATGATGAACTCCATCACGTGTTCAGTTAAGAAGAGGGTAAGGTTCCTCTCCTGCTTCATTCGGTGAAGAGTCTGAATGATCTCCTTGGTCTCCAGGGGATTGAGGCCTGCGGCAAGCTCGTCCAGCATAAGCAGTTTCGGTTTCGTAGCGAGCGCTCGAGCCAGTTCAATCCTCTTCTGGCTCGCGATGGGAAGCTCCGTGGGGGACGCGTGAGCCTCCTGTTTCAGATTCACTAACTCCAGTATCTCCTGAGCCTCCCCTGTGGCAATGTGCCGGTCAGCAGTTCGGCAAAAAGCTCCAATCATGACGTTTTCTTCAACGGTCAAAAGGGGCATGATCTTCATATCCTGAAACGTCCGCGCTATCCCCATTTTGGCAACCCGGTGTGCCGGCCAACCGGTAATGTCCTCTCCTTCGAAGGAGACCCTTCCATCCGTAGGCTTATAATACCCTACAATGCAATTGAACAGAGTAGTCTTTCCGGCTCCGTTGGGACCGATAAGACCCACAATCTCCCCTTGCTCTAGCTCTAAGGAAATATCAGCATTGGCTACCAATCCCCCGAATTCCTTAACGAGGCTCTCAACCTCTAGTAACATGGCCTGTTTCATCCCCTTTTTATTATTGTCCTTTCAATCATACCCCAAACCCCTTTCGGCTCGTAGGCAGCAATAATCATGATGATAAAGCCGTAAATCATGAAATCTATGCCATAATGTCCTGTTCCCGCCAGCCAAGCTCCCAGGTACATGTCCAGGGGGATGAGAACTGCCGCACCGATCATGGGACCCCAAATGGAACCTACTCCTCCAACCATAACGGTCATTGCGATTAAGATTGAGAGATCCAGAGGCATAACCATGTCGGGATCAATGTAAAGGTAGTATACGGTCATAAAACTGCCACCTATCGCACCCATACCGGCGGTAATACAGTAAGCTTTGACTTTGGTCCCGGTGACATTGATCCCCAAACTCGCTGCAGCATCCTCATTATCCCTGACAGCCTGCAGTTCATAGCCCAGTTTCGACTTCCTGAACCAATTCATGAAGAGGAATTGCGCCATGAAGAGGCCGAAAATAAAGTAGTGATAACCCACTTCACCAAACTCCATGTACGTGAAATTTGGAGTGGGTTTTATCGGGAGTTCTACACCCCGGGCCCCGCCTGTCCAGTCCCAAAAGATAAAGAGCTCCCTCCAGACCAAGGCCACGCAGAGGGTGGCGATGGCAAAGTAATGGCGTCTCAGGCGGAACATGGGATACGCCACGGCAAAGGACTCCGCCGTGGCGAAGAATACACCTACGGGGACGGTTAGCCAAAAAGGGGTGCGCCAGTGGAACATCATGAGGGCGGAGGCGTATGCTCCAAACCCCACGTTCTTGGCCTGTCCGAGGTCCACCTGGCCTCCGTAACCACCGATGAGGTTCCAGCCCAGACCAAACAGGGCAATGAGAAGGAACTTGATCATAACTGCCCTGGCGTAGGCTGACTCGATAAACCAGGGGAAGATAAGGCCGACTACAATGAAAACAAGGAGAACGATTCTTTCAATGAAGGGGCGGTCTCCAAATGAGAAAATATCCTTCAGCATGCGGTCCATGTTACCACCCGAAAAGACCCCGAGGTCTCAACACCACCGTCAGGAAGTAAGCGGCGTAGATGAACGTAAACTTCAATTCGCTCAGATAATGGCCACCCAGGACCTGTATGAGGCCGATAATGATGCCGGCAAGGAAGGCTCCTTGAATGCTTCCAAAACCGCCCAGGGCAACGGTAGCAAAGGCAATCAAGACGAAGAGCATCCCCACGGTCGGACTCACGTAGTAAAAGTGAGCGAGGAGTCCGCCGGCTAGCCCAACTGTAGCCCCGCCAATCCCCCAGGCCAGTCCATTCATCTTCTCGGTATCTATCCCCATATAGCGGGCTGCCTCTTTATCGAGAGAGGTAGCCCGCAAGGCCCTCCCCAGTTTTGTCCTGTTTATCATCCAGTAGACGAACACAAAGAGCAGCACGCAGAGCCCTGCCGCCATCACCTTGCTCGCATCGACCCGGACCCAGCCCAGGGAAAAGGTTTTATCCACCAAAACTCCGTGAGAAAGGGTCCGAACATCGGGGCCGAAGATAAACATCACCAGATAACGAAGGAACAACATTAACCCGAACGTCCCGAAGAGCTGGGCCACCATGGGGCCACGGAGAATATGGGTAATGAGCAATCGATAGCTTATGATGCCGAGGAAAAATCCCACTCCTGCCGCAAAGGGCAGCGAAACGAGGGGGTCGACGGGGAGGTAAGACGAGATCAAGAAGGCAACGTACATTCCCACCATCAGGAATTCCCCATGGGCGAAGTTGACGATGTCCATTACCCCGAAGATGAGGGATAAGCCCAGAGCGACGAAGGCGAAGACACACCCCATGAGGACGCCGTAGGTTATTAATTGCGTTGCTAGTTCCATCTTCTTGTCGATCCCCTGAGGAAACAGAAGTGAGGAGCAGAGCCAGAGTATCTGGCTCTGCTCCTCATCTTGCCACGTCAGTCACCATCTAACCCGTTACTTCCAGCCAGGGAATGGATGGAGGAGATTCGCGGTGGCGAATTGAAAGGGATAGACGACCTGATACTTTCCGCCGGGAAACCCCTGGAGTTGGTTAATTACCCCGGAGCCCAGCTCATTCTGCTGGGTGTCGCCCTTAAACGGCGAGCCAAACCGTACTCCCTTCCAGGGCATGAGGAGCTCTTCAGGGGGGAGATGCATTGCATTCAGCGCCTTTGCGCTTGCCTTCGGGTCGGTCGATTTAGCCTCGTTGAGGGCATGAGCCCCGCCCTGGCGCCCGACGAAGTCTCGTGCTATAGCCCCGTTAAAGTCATTACCCGTCCTCTGCCTGAACATTTTATTCAGTTGCATTGCCACCGGTTTAACCTTGCCCAGCTCGACCGAGAAGAGATCACGAGTGAGAATACCGTTAACAGCGGACCCGAGTGTTTTGTGGAAGTCGGCTTCAACGAATCCGGCATCCTGCCCCCAGATCAGGCGAGGGCTTGCCCCGATTTCCTTCAGCGTCTTGATGAAGAGGATCGAGTCCGCGAGGTAGGAAGCGAACAGGTAGGTGTTGGCGCCAGAGGCCTTCATCCTCCTCGCTTCGCTGCTCAGGTCTGCCGACGCGTGGGGATACTTGAAGGCCTCGACGATCTTATAACCCCGCTCGGCGGCGAACTTCTCGATCACCTTCAAAGCGGCTGCACCCCATTCGGTGTTCTCCACGGCGACAGCCAATTTATCGATCTGTTCCTTGGGGACGGCCTTTACCCCGCTCGCCTTCCCCTTGGTGAGCCCATCGAGGAAGTTGAAGAGGTCGGCGGTAAACCACATTTCGTGGGGTGTAACCCTCCAGAACCACTTGAAACCCCTCTTGGTCAGGGCGGGAGAAGTCGATTCACCGTTCACGAAAGGAATACCGGCTCGTTCGGCCTCCACCGATGCCGTCTTCGTTACCGAGCTGTTGTAACAGCCCGTAAGGCCTACAACCTTCTCATCCCTTATGAGCCGCTTCGCCTGATCAGCCCCCCAACCCGGGTCTCCTCGGTGGTCGGCAAAAATGAGTTTGATCTTGGCACCCCCGAGATTTGGAATTCCCTCCCACTGAGCGATCGAGATTTTCAGGTCCGGGTATTTCTTGTTAATGATATCGGCGCACAACTCAATCCCTTCCCTCAAGGACTTACCGGTAGGAGCAAGAGGGCCAGACAGGGGAAGGATAACCCCGATCTTGATTTCCTTTGCTGGCGCCACCTGGGATCCGAACGCCAACACCAATGCCACGCATACAACCATTACTATCGGCCATTTACTTCTCATTTTGTAAACACCTCCTTCTGGATTTTCAGAGACATGATAAGAATCATTCAAACAATTTTCCTCTCTCACCCCCTTTCCCCGCCCGGGAGACATTTGTCTTACTGGTAGCCACTTTCCTTCGGGTTCGCGCGATACTACCATTGTATGAAGCCATTGTCAAGGATTTTTTCAGATAATAAAAATACTTTTTATTACAAAAACATCCCATCAAATCCACCGGAAAATCCCATGGGTTTGGTTAATATCTCGGCTTTTCATCACCTTTTTTTTGAACGATTATGCGGATACAAGGAGAATATAGTATACAATTATCCGATAATTTTGATGCATTCCTTCAATCGCCTTTCATGGTCCCTTCGTATCTCGTGAGCTTCGATAATGCTGATTGAGGAGAAGTGAATTCCATCCCCCGGTTTGGCTTGCCCCAGGTCATGGACATCCACGGTAAGGGCCGTGGCGATTTTTGGATATCCACCCGTGGTCTGCCTGTCCGCCAGGAGAATAATGGGGAGCCCGTGGCCAGGTACCTGCACGCTCCCGAGGCAGGTGGCATCGGAGATGATATCCGCTCCTTTCCCATGTTCGATCACCGGGCCTTGAAGGCGATACCCCATCCGATCCGATTGTGGGGTGATAGTGTATTCGGACGAGAGAAAGGTCTCGATTCCCCTCTCCGAAAAGTAATCGTCCTGGGGTCCGAGAATCACCCGGGTTTTCCACTTCCCTCCGTAACAAGGGATGAAAGCCTCCTTAACCCTGCAAAGGGAAAGCCCAGAACGCTGTCGACCGATACGGAGTCGATCCCCCTTCTTCAACGGCCTCCCTTCGAAGCCCCCAATTCCTGCCCGAATATAGGTGGATTTGCTCTCCATGATCTCGGCGGCCTGAATTCCACCGGCGACGGCGAGGTAGGATCGGATTCCGTTGCGAACCGCGGTGAAGGAGATTTCCGAATTTTTTCGGAGGGGAACCGTTTCCCACATGGGAAGAGGAGATCCGTCCACCTTTGGCGTCAAGTCCCCGCCCGTTATGGCGATTACTAAGTCCCGAAGCGCCACGAGCCGAAGCCCAACAAAGGTGATCTCGAGGCAGGCTTGGCCCTCGTCGTTTTGAACCAGGCGATTGGCCAGTCGCAGAGAGGTGATGTCCATTGCTCCCGCCGTGGGGGTCCCGAACCGCTGGTAGCCCCTGCGGCCCAAGTCTTGAATGGTGGTAAACGCCCCACCGTGGAGGGTTTCAAGGGCTTCCATGGCTTTGTAGATCCGCGTACTGCTTTTCGTGGATGGGAACAAATCGCACCATATCCCCTGCTGCCAGGAGGAAGTGGGGAGGCTGAATGGGGTTAAAGAGCTTGAGGGGGGTCCTGCCGATGATTTGCCATCCTCCAGGGCTTTCAATGGGGTAGATGCCCGTTTGGCTTTCCGCAATACCCACCGAGCCGGCGGGGACCACAACCCTTGGCGTTTTCAGTCGTGGTGTCGCTATTTTCTCCAGATTTCCCCCTAAATAGGCGAATCCAGGGGTAAATCCGAGCATGTATACGAGGTAATCCTGGGAGCTGTGAATACGGATTACCTCTTCAGGGGTTAATTCGTGGTGAGTGGCGACGCAATCCAAGTCAGGACCGAATTCGCCACCATAGAGCGTTGGGATTTCGACCCTTCGATGTTCGGGAATTTTGAGGTGGGAAAGGTTCTTTTCGATGCCTTTTAGCTGATCCGTGAGATTTCCGAAGCTGATCAGCAGGGGATCATAAACGACCAGCAGCGAGCGGTACGATGGAATGATCTCCTCAATCCCCTGGATGTGGGCCTCTTCGACGGCTCGGGCCATACCATAGACGCGATGATGTGTGTCTGGATGTATCTCATTTCCGAACTCAACCAGTAAACCCTCATCCCCTGCCGGTAAATACCTGGGCCGCCGATACATCCTCTTCCCCTCTAGAGGAACTTTCCCATGGGGAGAGCCGTAATCCCCGCCCCTTCGAGATTCCCTCGAATTGCTCGCGCCAGATCAACGGCTCCAGGGGTATCACCATGCACGCAGATGGAATCAACCTCCAAGTCGATAAGGTCCCCTTCGATGCTCTGGACCTTTCCCTCCTGCACCA
>DAOVIU010000209.1 GCA_030673585.1 Pseudomonadota bacterium
CCATTCTTAGTGAAGCGAAACGTGATTTGGGCAATAGCCCCATCTAAGTCAATCCATAACCTCCATCCACACACAGGAGCTGACCCGTAATGTAGTTGGACTCATCCGATGCCAGGAAGACGAAGGCGGGTGCAATGTCCTCCGGTCCCGCATACCTGTTGAGCAAAATCCGCCTCAGGTAAATCTCCCTCAGTTTTGAGTCCTCCTGGAGTTTCTTGGTCATATCGGTGAGGACGATTCCCAGGGAGATGATGTTTGCCGTCACATGATACCTGGCCAGTTCCCGAGCACACGACTTGGTGAAGGAGATCAGCCCTCCCTTCGCGGCGGCATAGTTGATTTGACCCGTTGTTCCGACAATTCCCGCCACCGATGTGACGTTGATGATCTTCCCGTAATTCCGCTCCATGAAATGCCGGCTCGCCGCCTGCGTGCAGAGAAATGCCCCCTTTAGATGAATGTCAACCACTTCGTCCCACTGCTGCTCGGTCATCTTATGGAGCATTGCCGGATTGGAAATTCCGGCATTGTTTACCAGGATATCGATCCTCCCAAACCGGTCCAAACACGCCCCGATGAGTCGCTCCGCGTCCTCCTTCGATGCCACATCCGCCTTCACCGCCAGGGCATCGCGGCCCATCTCCTTCAGCTCCGAAACCACCTCCTTTGCCGCCTCCTCGTTCCTCACGTAGTTGATGACCAGATCCACACCCTCCTTTCCAAAGGCCAAGCTGACGGCCCTTCCCACGCCCCTTCCACCTCCGGTAACAACGGCCTTCTTCTCCTCCAATCTCATCTTCCTCTTCTCCCCTTTTTCCCGTTCAAATCTCCAACTCCAAATTGATCATATCCCCTCGCTGAAATCCCATGGCATCGATCCAACCCACCGTATTCGGGACACCGTATTCCCATCCGCTGGCATCTCCTAGGATGAAGCCAACCACCTTTCCCTCCGTCCTCTCCTTCCAATTTTTCGCGTACTCATGCCGGTTATCGTACCACTCCTGAAACATCTCGATCATTATCGTCTTCCTCCTTGGCCAGTACGTTGCTCAATAGCGAGGGCCATTTCAGGCGTATGCCTAACACTTAAACAATACTGAATTTAGGTACTTAGAGAGCTTGTGCAATTTATAACAAGTCTATCCGACAAAAAAAACCCTGTCAAGGCATTTCAGGCTTACATCCACTGAGGAAACGAACCGAAAAGCCACTGACAGGGCTCATGCTGAAACTTTCCGTCTTGTCTCGAACAGAAAAATGTTCCGAAATGGTCATTCGATGATGGCAATGACGGTTTCGGCGTCAATCTCCTGACCGGCCTCGACCTTAATCTCCTTGACAACCCCGCCCACCGGGGCTACCACTGGCATCTCCATCTTCATCGCTTCCAGGGTCGCGATCTGGTCGTTTTCGTTCACCTGATCTCCCACTTTCACTTGAACCGATATGATCTTTCCGACCATGGGTACCGTTACTTCCGTAGCCATTTTCCACCTCCTGTTTTCGCTGAAGTTTCGGAGCGAACCCCCGCTCTCGTCCGTCCCAACGCCTGCTTGCCCGTTGTTGAATTACTTATCCTTTCTCATGCCCAGAGCATAGCCTGCAATGATGAACTTTTGGATGTTACTGGTCCCCTCCACGATTTGATACGATTTAGAATCCCTTAAGAGGCGTTCAACCGGGTATTCCGTCGAAAATCCATAGGAACCGAAGATCTTAACCGCCGTATTGGCTGCCGCCACCGCGGCCTCCGATGCGGAATACTTCGCCAGGGAGACCTGTAGGGTATTTCGCACTCCCTGATCCCTCATCCAGGCCGCCCGGTGAAGCAGGAGCCTTGCCGCCTCATGTTCCACCACCATCGTTGCAATCTGTTCCTGAATCATCTGAAATTCCGCTATGGGCCTTCCGAACTGTATTCGCTCGTTGGCATACCTTGCCGAATGTTCGATACAGGCAGCGCCGACGCCTACGGCCCGTGAAGCGGAGGAGAGTCTGGTGGAATCGAGCATATTCATGCAGATTTTGAATCCCCCGTTCTTCTCCCCGATCAGGGCATCCTTGGGAATCCTTGCATCCTCGAAGATGATCTCCCCCGTGGGGGCACAATACAGGCCTAATTTCGTCTCTATCGCGTTCTGCGTAATTCCAGAGCCATGCATATCCACGATGAAACAGGAGATACCCCTGTGCTTCAACTCCTTGTCGGTTGAAGCGAAAATAATCCCCGTATCCGCAACGGGAACTCCCGAAATCCACATCTTCGAGCCGTTCAGGACCCATCCATCATCGGTCTCCTTCGCCGCCGTCTTCATGCTGGCCACATCGGAACCCGTATCCGCCTCCGTCATGGCGAAACACCCCATGGTGTCTGCGTTGATAAACCCGGGCAGAAACTTCTCCCGCTGTTCCTCGGTCCCCCAGTTCAAGAGTACCGTCTGGGGGGCAAACATCTGAAGGTTGAAGGGGAGGCCATACGAGGGGGAAACCTTGGCGATCTCCTCGGTCATCACCGTGGCGCTCAAAGTTCCGAGCTCACTCCCCCCATACTTCTCCGGCGCAATACATCCAAAGAAGCCCAACTTGCCCATCTCCTTCACGATCTCGGGACGGAATCGATGCTCTTTTTCGTCCTCCTCCATCGTTGGCGCGATTTTCTTCTCCGCGAAATCCTTGGCCGCCTTGCGGGAAAACTCCTGCTCCTCACTAAGCGAAAAATCCATGAGGTCTCCTCTCCAATATGAGGTTATCGCTTAATATTTACCGATAGTTAACTCGAGGACAAGATTTGGGATAAGATTTGTGCATTTTATTACAAGTTCGTTTTTCTTGTCAAGCGAATTCTTGAAAATAATTCGTTTCCGTAGTTCTGGAGCGGTTTTGCGAATTTTACCCCCCATCCTCCAGTAAATAGTGAGCCATGTTCCTCAGCTTTTTCTAGAGGGTTGAAAAGAGGTGGAAGGAGTTGCTAAAATAAAATTGTAAGAATGCCCAGCACACTGTGCTGGGCATTCTTACATACGACGAAACCAATAAATAATTGCCATTTAACAGGAGGCATTCATGAAAAGGAGAACAAGGCTGATAAAGGGGGCGAAGCGGGCCCTGGGCAAAAAGGAGTTATTGGTGACCTACCCTTCCGTCGTGGCCGGCGGGCTCATTTGGTCCTTAGCTATCAACGGCATACTCATCCACCATCAGTTTTTGAGCGGAGGGGTTTCAGGGTTCGCCCTGGTGGTCCATTATCTCTTTCGATTTCTTCCCGTGGGATTGATGGTTTTTCTCATGAACATCCCCATATTCGCCATGGGATGGACCATTATATCGGGAAAGTTCTTCGCCCTCAGCCTTCTGGGAATGCTCTCTTTTTCCTTTTTCCTCACGGTGACAACGTGGCTCCATATCCCCATCGATAACCCGCTCCTCGCAGCCCTTTTTGCTGGCGTTATTTCCGGAGTGGGCACAGGTCTGGTCTTTCGAGCCGGAGGATCGGGCGGAGGAACGGGTATCATCTCCATGGTTATCAACAGGTACCTTTCCGTGAGGGTCGGAATGGTTTTCTTTGCTTTGAATACCATTCCCCTCATCTTAGGGGGCCTTCTCATCAACCTGGAGGCTGCCCTTTATTCCATCATCTACGTGTATGTGTCTGGCTCGGTCACGGATCGCATCCTTACCGGATTCAATGAACGCAGAAGTGTCTTCATCATTTCCACAAAGTCATCGAAAATTGCCGAGAAGGTCCTGGATAAGCTCCATCGAGGGGCAACGTTCTTCAAAGGCGAAGGGGCCTACACTCATACCACCATGAAGGTAATGTACTGCGTAGTACCCCTTTTTGAGCTCGCCCGTCTGAAGGACCTGATTTCTTCCATCGATCCAGAGGCCTTCATTGTCATCAACGAAACCATGGAGGTTATCGGAAGGGGCTTTGACCCCATCAGAAAACCTTGATGAAAACACGGTAAAGCTCCAGGAGCTCTCTTCCGCAGTTCGGGGGAGAAACCGAAGGGACTTTTCCCCTTGATATTTTTACCATTTACACTATATTGAATAGAAAAAGCAAAGGAGTTCCCCGGTAGCTCAATTGGTAGTAGCGGATGGCTGTTAACCATCAGGTTGCAGGTTCGAGTCCTGCCCGGGGAGCCA
>DAOVIU010000238.1 GCA_030673585.1 Pseudomonadota bacterium
CGGTAAGGGCGATGATCTCCTGGGCGACATCCAAAATACTGATCTCATCGGGGTTGCCCAGGTTAACCGGAAGGTGTTCTCCCGAGTAGAGGAGCCTATGAATCCCCTCCACCATGTCGGAGATATAGCAGAAACTACGGGTTTGATGTCCATCTCCAAACACGGTGAGATCTTCATTTTTCAGGGCCTGAACCATAAAGGTGGGGAGGGCCCTTCCATCATCAAGCCGCATCCTTGGCCCATAGGTATTGAATATTCTGGCGATTCGGGTATCAACGCCATGGGACCGGTGGTATGCCATGGTTATGGCCTCGGCAAACCGTTTGGCCTCATCATAGACTCCCCTGGGATTGACCGGATCCACATTGCCCTGGTAGTCCTCTCTCTGAGGATGGACGAGGGGGTCCCCATAGACTTCGGAGGTTGACGCGAGGAGGAACCTCGCCTTCTTCTCCTTGGCTAGCCCCAGGGCCTTGTGGGTTCCGAGGGAACCAACCTTCAATGTGTGAATCGGGAAATTCAAATAATCATTGGGGCTGGCCGGGGAGGCGAAGTGGAGGATGTTATCGAGGTGTCCCTGGACATATATGTACTCGGTGACATCGTATTTGATGAAGCTAAAGCGTTCGTGCCCGATGAGGTGGGAGATATTCTCCATGCTCCCGGTGAGAAGGTTATCCATGCAGATAACCTCATGTCCCTTCTCGACGAAGGAATCGCAGAGATGAGAGCCCAAGAACCCTGCTCCGCCCGTGATCAGCGTTCTCTCCATGAATGAACCTCCTTAGTGGATAATATGCTTACTCCTCGTATCATACCGCCGGGAGGATGTAAAGAGAATTCGTTTTTGGAGTTTCGTGGTCCGCATACGGAGTATTTTTATAAGCCATTGATTATATAAGAAGTCAAGGGGTTTGCCCCACCTGGAATATTGGAATAATGTCATACGGGAATGATGGGTTGAGAAAATAAAAAGAATTAAGAATGGTTTTTTCGCTCATACTTCCCATTATTCCATTACTCCACCACTCTGTTCTTTCTGCTTTTGATGCCCTCTATTCCACTATTCCAACAATCCATCATTCCATGGGGATAGCAAAAGTCGATCATGATAAGAATCACCCTCGATGAGTACCCCAAAAATCAGGGGTTACTTCATGATATGAGCCGGTTATCGTTTGACAAAACCTTCCGAATGGGGTAGAAATCGACTGATTTCCGTAATACCATTATGAGGAAAAGGTTACCCTCAAGGAGGAATTGGTCATGGTTAAGAAGGGAGAAAAGATATGGATGGACGGTGAGTTGATTCCGTGGGACGAGGCCAGGGTTCATATCTTAACCCATACCCTCCACTATGGGCTCGGGGTATTTGAGGGCATCCGATGTTACCATTGCCACGACGGGTCATCGGCCATATTCAGGTTAACAGAACATGTGGATCGCCTGTTCGATTCGGCAAAAATCGCCGATCTCCAATTGCCCTTCTCAAAGGAGGAGATCGGGGAGGGCTGCAAGGATACCCTGAGGGCAAACAGCTTAAAGGAAGGATATATCCGACCCATCGCTTTCGTCTCAGAGGGAGTGATGGGGGTTAATCCGGTGGATAACCCAATCCGCGTGGCCATCATCACATGGCCCTGGGGGGCGTATCTGGGAGATGAGGCTTTGGAGAAGGGGATCAGGGTCAAGACCTCTTCCTTTACTCGCCATCATGTCAACGTCATGATGACCAAGGCGAAGATCTGCGGAAATTACGTGAACTCCGTTCTGGCAAAGAGAGAAGTGATCAAAATGGGATATGATGAGGCCCTGATGCTGGATACCGAGGGATACGTTTCCGAGGCGAGCGGGGAGAACATCTTCATGGTTAAAGACGGGATTATAAAGACCACTCCCCTGACTTCGATCCTGTCGGGGATTACAAGGGATTCCGTTATTCAGATAGCCAGGGCAAAGGGTTGGCCGGTCGTCGAGGAACGATTTACGCGGGATGAGCTCTACGCGGCTCATGAGGCCTTTTTCACGGGGACGGCGGCCGAGGTGACCCCAATCAGGGAAGTGGATGATCGGCCTATCGGTGCGGGTGGAATTGGGCCCCTCACCAAGGCCATTCAGGCGGCCTTTTTCGATGTGGTCAAGGGGAAGCTCGATGAATATCGCCACTGGCTTGCCTACCTTTAATGCACTCCTTTCAGGTTGTTAAGAAGGTGGCTACCCGACTCATCGTTGATGGATACAATCTCATTCGACAATCTTCTTCCCTGAGCGCGGTGGAATCGAGGGATCTCCAAATGGGGAGGGAGGCATTGATCCGTCAACTTTCCTCCTATAAGAGGGTTCGTGGGCACGAGATCACCGTGGTATTCGATGGTTGGCGATCAGGCAGTTTAACGGAGAGCCAGAAACGGGAGAGGGGAATCCTGGTGGTCTATTCGAAGAGGGATGAAAAAGCGGATGAGGTAATCAAGCGCATGGCGAAGAGGTTCGGGCACGGCGCGGTGGTTATCACCTCGGATCGGGAGGTGGCCCATTTCGCCGAAAGAGTCGGCGCCACAGCCGTCTCCTCGCAGGAGTTCGAGGAGCGAATGGGCATGGCGGTAGTCATGGAGGTAAAGGGGATAGATCCGGAAGAGATGGATGACGACAGAGGGGAAAAGGGGACGAAGAAAAAAGGGCCGGCCAAAAGGCTTTCCAAGACAAGGAGACGTGCGATTCAGCGACTAAAGAAGTTGTGATCCGTCTGATAGAGCCTCATAGACTCAGCCTGTTCTCGGAGCCCGCCAGGAGCCTTTGGATGTTGCCGTGGTGGCGATAGTAGATGAGCCCGGCGATGATCAGGCTAGCAACCAAATAAAATTTCGATCCCGTTAAGATGGCAATGAGGACGGGCATCACCGCCGCCGCGGTCAAAGAGCCGAGGGAAATATACCTCCATTTCAGCACCACGCCGAAAAAGATCACCGCGTCGATCAACACCGCCAAAGGGGCAATCCCCAGGTAAACGCCGAGGGCCGTTGCCACCCCCTTTCCCCCCTTGAATTTCAAGAAGACGGGAAAGAGATGTCCTGCAAAGGCGGCAAGGGCAACGAGGCAAACCCAGGCCTCGGATTTCATGAGCCATAAGGCGAGAAGGACCGGGATCAACCCCTTAAGACAATCGCCCACCAGGGTAAGCGCTCCCAATTTCTTCCCCGCCGTTCGAAAGATGTTTGTGGCCCCGATATTGCGGCTCCCCTCCCTGCGAGGATCCACTTCGGAGAAGGCCTTGCTCAAAATCAGTCCGGTGGGGATGGAGCCAGCCAAGTAGCCTAAGATGATCAATCCAATACCTGCAGTAAGCATCGGCTTGTTCCCCAAGCGAAAAAATACCAAATTATACTAAATAAAATGATCAGAGTTGTAAAGGGAAAGAAGATGCGGGGCAGATCACACGGGAAGGGGATGGCCTCCGGTTCATCCAATAATAACGGTAAAGGTTCCCTCCACAACGCAATCGCTCGATACATCCCACCAGAATATACCCCGAATCGTATCGCCGTCCTCGAAATCCACCACAAAGAAGTCGATTTGGTCTCCATCTGCGGTAATGAGCCACAGCCGGTCATCTCGAAGATCGCCCCAGAAATCGATGAGAACCGTTTGATGATTGAGCAGGCCCAGCTCATCGAAGAATAAGGCGCAGTCCCCATCCACGGTAACGTTGCCAAATTCGAGTCGGGTTGGCGAGGGAGGAATTTCCCCCGGGTCGCATTGATCGCCGGTGCTGGTAATATCCAAGGTGACGATGTAGAAACCGGTATATGCCGCATTGATCCCACAGCCGGAGGAAGAATAATAATATCCCCCCCCGCCGTTGTCGCCCCCACATGACGCCATGAAGAGGA
>DAOVIU010000167.1 GCA_030673585.1 Pseudomonadota bacterium
AAAAAAGGGGCTAGCCAATGATGGCTAACCCCCTGAAATTACTGGCGGGGCCGACGAGATTTGAACTCGCGACCTCCGGCGTGACAGGCCGGCGTTCTATCCATGCTGAACTACGACCCCGTCGTTCTCAACTCCCATCCTGGTGGGCGGAACAGGGCTTGAACCTGTGACCTTCGGCTTGTAAGGCCGACGCTCTCCCACCTGAGCTACCCGCCCTCCTAACCCGTGTATAATACCATATTACCGACTAATAACGCGATGTCAAGGAATAATATCAGCAGTTTGTGCGAGCGCCGTTGTCCGTGAGCGTAAATCTGCTGGAGAAGTGGGGGCCACCCGCATGGAATGATGAAATCTTGGAGAAGTGAAGTACTGGGTATAAAAATCGAAGGGCGCTGGCACCTTGATCAATGCGGCAGATTGGCTTCAAGAGGTCGAATATCGGCCAACTACCTCAGGCTACCTCCGCCTTCTTCTCGTAAAGGATGATGGGACTCTCCTTATTGAAAATCACCTCTTCGCTGATGATGCATTCCTTGATATTGGACTGGGATGGAATTTCGTACATAACATCCAACATCACGTTTTCCAATATCGACCGAAGCCCACGTGCACCCGACTTCCGTTTGATCGCCTCTTTTGCTACGGCCCGTATGGCACCATCGGTAAATTTCAACCTCACATTCTCGAATTCAAAGAGCTTCTGATATTGCTTCACCAGGGCATTTTTGGGCTTGCTCAGGATGTCAACCAGGGCCTGCTCGCTCAGTTCGTTCAAAGTGGCGATCACCGGTAAGCGGCCGACGAATTCGGGAATGAAACCGAACCTCAGAAGGTCCTCGGGCTGCACTTGCTCCAGGATATTCTCGCCTTCCCGAATGGCCGTCGTTTTGATATCCGACCCGAAGCCCATCGCCTTCATACCAACCCTTTCCTCGATGATCTTATCCAAACCGATGAAAGCGCCCCCACAAATGAACAGGATATTCGTGGTGTCAATTTGGAGGAATTCCTGCTGTGGATGCTTCCTTCCTCCCTTGGGGGGAACGCTTGCCATGGTCCCCTCGATAATCTTCAATAGGGCCTGCTGAACGCCTTCACCGGAGACATCCCTCGTAATGGATGGACTATCCGATTTCCTCGAGATCTTGTCAATCTCATCGATGTAGACGATCCCCTTCTCCGTCCTCTCCACATCGTAATCCGCCGCCTGTAAGAGGTTGAGGATGATATTCTCCACGTCCTCGCCCACATACCCCGCCTCCGTCAATGAGGTGGCATCGGCAATGGTAAAGGGAACATCCAGAATACGGGCCAGGGTTTGGGCGAGAAGGGTTTTGCCGCATCCCGTGGGGCCGATCAACAGGATATTGCTCTTCTGCAATTCCACATCTGCAGCATTGACCTTGGAATTGATTCTCTTGAAGTGGCTATGGACGGCAACGGACAGGATCTTCTTGGCCGTCTGCTGCCCAATCACATACTCATCGAGGCGATTCTTAATTTCCCTGGGCTTTGGAACGGTCAACTTACTCTTTATCAGCCCCTCCTCTTCCGATTCCTCCGCGATGATTTCGTTGCACAACCCGATACACTCATCACAGATGTAGACCGTGGGACCAGCGATTAACTTCCTCACCTCGTCCTGGCTCTTTCCGCAAAAGGAGCAATGCAGTACCGTTTCTTTCCCCTTCTCGTCCTTTCTCATGCCCTCCCTCCCGACGAAACCTTCCTCAAGGTTCTGGCATAATTGGCCGTTTGACTACCACCTCATCTATGATCCCGTACTCCTTCGCCTGCTGCCCGGACATGTAAAAATCCCTGTCCGTGTCCGCAGTGATCTTCTCCGGGGGTTGCTTGGTATGGTTACCCAATATCTTATTGAGTTCTTCCCGCAGACGAAGGATCTCCTTCGCCTGAATGTCCACATCCGATGCCTGTCCCTGAAAACCACCCATGGGCTGATGGATGAGTATCCTGGAGTGGGGAAGGGCAAATCTCTTCCCCTTCTCCCCGGCAGCCAAAAGCAGGGCTCCGATGCTCGCTGCCTGCCCCATACACAGGGTGGAAACTTCGGGCTTAACATACTGCATGGTATCGTATATCGCCAGGCCAGCAGTTACTAACCCCCCGGGGGAATTGATATAGAGATGAATATCCTTATCCGGGTCCTCGGATTCAAGAAAGAGCATTTGGGCGACCACTACATTTGCCACATCGTCATTGATGACCGTCCCCATGAAGATAATTCTCTCCTTCAGAAGACGGGAGTAAATGTCATATGCCCTCTCCATCCTCCCGTCTTTTTCGATAACGATTGGAATCAGTGCCATAATCCCTCCAGCCCCCGAGAAGATCAGCTATAGGTTATGATGCTCCTTTTCAGGAGGAAATCCAACGTTTTTTCCTCCAGAATTCCCGCCTTCAGTTCGTCCATCCGGTCGTCCTTCTTATAATATTCCCTTACCTTTCTCACATCCTGATTTGTTCGAAGGGAAATCTCCCTCAACCTCTCCGTCGCCTCTTCATCCTTAACCTGGATCCCCTCCAGAGCCGATATCTTTTCAAGGATAAGTCCCTGCTTCACCCGTCTCAGGGCCGCCTCCTCAAAATCCTTTCGGAGATTGCCCTCTTCTACATTTACATCTTTCAGGGCTAATCCCTGTGAGGCCAATCTGATTTTGGTATCGGTTACGAAGTAGTCAATTTGCCCTTTCACCATGCTCCGAGGGACATCGAAGGAATTGCCCTCGATCAACTTGTCCACGAGTTGCTTCTCGAGATCCCTCCTTATTGATTTCTCTCCCTCCCTGTTCAGATCCTCCCTAATCCTGGTCTTGAGTTCCTTGAGGTCCTTATACTGGCCGATATCCTTGGCGAGTTCGTCGTCCAATTTCGGCACTACCTTCTTCTTGATCTCCTTGATCTTCACCCGGAAAACGGCCTGTCTACCCGCCATGGTGGGATGATCATCGGGAAAGGGCACTTTGACCTCCTTCTCATCATCGGGCTGCAAGCCGATGAGCCTCTCCTCGAACCCGGGGAGAAATCTTCCGCTGCCCACTTCCAACATGAAATCCTTTCCATTGCTCCCCTCAAAGGCCTTCCCGTCGGAGAGTCCCTCGTAGTCGATGATAACGAAATCACCTTTCCTTACCTTCTTCCTTTCCTCCACCGTTACCAACTGGGCGTGAAGGTCCTGTAATTCCCGTAACCTCCTTTTCACATCCTCCTCTGCCACGTTGACCTTCCCTCCCTTGAGCTTGAGATCGAGGTAGTTCTTAACCTGAATATCGGGTTTCACCTCCACGACAGCCGAATATTCGAAGGCCTTTCCCTCTTCCAGCGTCCCATTATCAATGGTGGGCTGTGAAACCGGTTTGATGTCCCTGTCTGATACGGCCTTGAAATAGGTATCATTGATGAGCGTGCTGATCACCTCATTCTCAACGTGATCGCCATAATACCGCTGCAATATGGTCCGGGGAACCTTGCCGGGCCGAAACCCTTTTATCTTCGCCTTTTTCCCCAATTTCTTATAGGCGGATGCGATCTCCCTGGCAACGACCTCCTCGGGGACCTCTACCTGGAGCCTCTTCTTCGTCGAACTGAGATCCTCAACGTTGATTTTTACCATGAGGCAGGACTAACCTCCATTTCCGCGCGGCAGCTTGGTGCGAGAGGGGGGACTCGAACCCCCAAGGTTTTCACCGCTGGATCCTAAACCCAGTGCGTTTGCCAAATTTCGCCACTCTCGCATCTTCGAATATGGGATATGAAATTTGAGATCGAAAACTGAGAAGAGGGCGATCCACTCCTTTCTCCGTTGTCCGCAATTCCCTATCTCAATTATGGACATGGTGAGCCGTGGAGGAATCGAACCTCCAACCTACTGATTAAGAGTCAGTTGCTCTACCTGATTGAGCTAACGGCTCATTTGGCACGCCCGGGGCGACTCGAACGCCCGACCTGCGGATTCGAAGTCCGACGCTCTATCCAACTGAGCTACGGGCGCATAAACCACGGTATATGGAGCTATCTTAAGGAAAGAATTCTATTCCTTGGGGTGAGTGAAGGGATTCGAACCCTCGACCTCTGGGGCCACAACCCAGTGCTCTCACCGACTGAGCTACACCCACCATAGTTGAATAATATGGCAAAAACTCCCTGTTTTTCAATAGGTTTAGGATGTTGGAGTTCCAGACACCCAACGAGTACTTATATCAACTAACCGGTTAAAAGTCAATATGCCCTCCACCCTGAAAGGTCACCAAAACTCAGTTCGACAAAAGACACGTACCGAAGAAATTGGCCGAGAATAGGGTGACATCCAAAGCGGGCTCCCCACCCTTCCGGGTACGTGGACCCCCTGCTACGCAATGGGAGGCAAATTTAAAGTTCAGCAAAGGCGATATCCAGTACCTCAAGCATAAAATCAACATCCGCGCGGCTGATGCACATTGGGGGCTTGATGCGTAGCACGTTACCGTAGAAACCACCTTTGCCGATGAGTAAGCCTAATTCCTTGGCGCGTTCAAGGACCTGGGCGCATTCGTCCTTGGCGGGTTCCTTGGTTTTTCGATCCGTTACGAGTTCAAGGCCTATCATCAAGCCTTTGCCGCGCACGTCACCAATTACATCGTGCTTTGATTTGAGCGTTTCCAGGCCTTGCATGCAGTAAGCTCCGACCTCCAGGCAATTCCGCTGAAGCCCTTCCCGGTCGATTACCTCTAGGAC
>DAOVIU010000121.1 GCA_030673585.1 Pseudomonadota bacterium
AACTACATTCTTGGGCAAAGCCCCTCAGGGATTGCTCGGGCGATTCTGACCCTCTTATCACCCATGTATTAAACAGCCAGGGAAAAGGTAGCTTATTGACCATTGCACGTGTGCATGGTATAAATCGAATCATCTGATTTTCCTGCGCGCCTTTTTACGTACTTTACCTAGTAGAATGGACCTCATAATAAGGGTAGAAATCATGGGGAAAGGGGCAAGCCGCAAGGTCCATGGGAGGAAAGAGTTGATTCTATTAACGATATCCAAGATGAGCGGAAGGATTATCCCTCTAATCCTGGCGTTCCTAATCATCCTCACTGCTTGTGCCGGATTGCGGGACAAAAAAAGCGCCTCGGACTATTTTAAAGAAGGGGTTTCCTTGGTGCAAAAGGGCAAGTACAACGAGGCAATTAAGAAATACAAAAAGGGACTCCGAAGAGAACCCCGTTCGGCGGTGGGATATAACTACCTTGGAATGGCCTACGGGTATAAGTATGAACAGTTGAGAAGCCTCGATTGGAAAGAGAAGGAGATCGAGGCGTTTAAAAAGGCCATCGAGCTGGACCCCAATTTTTTCCGCCCTTATTTCAACCTGGGAATAACGTACTACAATATGGGAAAACCCAAGGAAGCGGCTAAATATTTCAAGAAGTGCCTTGAGATTTATCCGGAACACCCCAACAGGGAATTGATCGAAAAGATGATCCAAGCGGGGGAAGGGGAGGGAAGGTGAGATGGAATTGAAGACGGTGAAACTGGATATTCCGGAGGGCCATAACATAATCCTGGGACAAACCCATTTCATCAAGACGGTCGAGGACCTGTACGAGATCATGGCATCCACGGTGCCCAATGCCAAATTCGGTATCGCTTTCTGCGAGGCCTCCGGAGCCTGCCTTTTGAGGCTGGAGGGGAATGACGAGGATCTCACAAAGATAGCGGAAACCATGGGTATGGAAATCAGCGCCGGCCACACCTTCGTGGTGGTAATGAAAGACGCCTTCCCCATCAACGTGCTCAACGCCATCAAGATGTGCCAGGAGGTCTGCTCAATCTACTGCGCCACGGCAAACCCCGTCGAGGTGATTATCGCCGAAACGAACCAGGGAAGGGGAATCATGGGGGTGATCGATGGCTTCTCTCCCAAAGGAGTGGAAAAAGAGGACGGGGTAACCTGGCGGAAAGACCTCCTGAGGAAATTCAAATATAAGCTCTGAGGTCTCTGAAAAACTAGAAAAGGAAGCTCTGGTGCGAATATATTGGGTAGCTACACGAAAATGTGTCCTGCCCTAGCTGCATGACCGCAGCACTCAAAGGTTATTCTATACTCAGAATCTCCGGATCGCCATCTGTCAGGGCGATGCTATGTTCGGAATGCGCCGATAGTTTCCCATCGGCCGTAACGACGGTCCACTCGTCTCCCAATCTGGTTACCTTCCAGGTTCCTGCATTTATCATCGGCTCCAAGGCAAAGATCATGCCCTGTTTCAGCCTTGGCCCCTGATGGGGAGGCCCAAAATTAGGGATTTGGGGATCCTCGTGAAGGGATTTCCCGATCCCATGACCCACGAAATCCCTCACAACGGAAAATCCGTACCCCTCTGCAAACATCTGAACGGCATGGGAGATATCGGAGAGTCGATTCCCCTCCTTAGCCTTCTCTATCCCCACGTACAAAGCCCTCTCCGTCACCTCAATGAGCCTTTGCGCCTCCTCGCTCACATTGCCCACGGGAAGGGTTATGGCGGCATCGCCGTAGTAGCCATCCAGCAAAACCCCCACATCTAAACTGACGATGTCCCCTTCCTTCAGCTTCCGGGGCCCCGGTATGCCATGGACTACTTCCTCATTGATGGAAATACACATGCTCGCCGGAAATTCAGAGCGATAACCCATGGGCTTGTATCCCTTAAAAGCGGGGATTCCCCCACGCGCTCTTATCAAACTCTCCGCCTCCTGGTCGAGCTCCTTGGTGGTGATGCCCGGGCTCACCATCTTCTTGATTTCGTCGAAAACATAGGCAACGATCCGGTTACTTTTCCTGAGATATTCAATTTCGCGCTTGGACTTTATGATGATCATTCGACTTCTGCTCGTGCCCTTAGCGGATTACATCGAAGGCATGATATGAAACTCAGCCACCCTTTGTCAACATGGGAACCCCCTGCCCCCTTCTTAAGAATCTTCTGATTAGAAGCAGGGAAATGCCCTACCATGAGTATTGACTTCTGGGGTTTACGGGGTACAATGAGGGGAACCCAATGGAGAAACTCCTCGTTTTCTCAAACCGCGGAGGACGTTCGCTCCCCATTGTGATCTTTAAAGGCATCGCTTCGAGGCAGAATCCCTGGTAAAACCGGCCTTATTCTTCCTGCTCAAGGCTCCGTACACAAACTCTCTATCATCATGCCCTTATCTCGGTTCCTGTGAGGAGAAAACGATGATTCCACGATATACCCGCCCGGAAATGGGCCGAATTTGGACGGACGAGAATAAGTTCAAAAAGTGGCTTCAAATCGAGATCTTAGCATGTGAGGCATTGGCGGAGATGGGGGAAATCCCCCCTGAGGCGTTGAGGGAAATCAAGGAGAAGGCGCGGTTCGATATCGATCGAATCTCCGAGCTGGAAAAGGTGACCAAACACGACGTGGTGGCCTTCCTAACGGCAGTGGGCGAAAATGTGGGAGAGGCCTCGCGATATATTCATTTCGGCCTCACCTCTTCTGACATCTTGGATACGTCCCTGGCTTTGCTTCTCAAGGAGGCCTCGGAGCTCATCGTCGAGGATATCCATAAGCTCCTTTCGGTCCTCAAGGAAAAGGCGTTTACCTATAAGGATACGATAATGATCGGCAGATCCCATGGAACTCACGCCGAGCCGATCACCTTTGGGTTAAAAATGGCTCTCTGGTATGACGAAATGCGCAGGAACCTGATCCGAATGGAAAGGGCGAAGGAGGCCATAAGCTACGGGAAAATCTCCGGCGCCGTGGGAACCTTTGCCAACGTCCCTCCCTTTGTGGAGGAATACGTCTGCCGTAATTGCGGTCTGAAACCCGCTCGCATCTCTACCCAAATTATCCAGAGGGATCATCATGCCGAGTTTTTCACCACATTGGCCGTCATTGCCTCTTCCATTGAGAAGTTCGCCCTGGAAATTCGCCACCTCCAGAGGACTGAGGTCTTCGAGGCCGAGGAATTTTTTACAAAGGGTCAGAAGGGATCCTCAGCCATGCCTCATAAGCGCAACCCCATCCTTTCGGAGAACCTCTGCGGTTTGGCTCGCATGGTGAGGACAAACTCGCTGGCCGCCCTGGAGAACATTCCCCTCTGGCACGAGAGGGATATCAGCCACTCCTCGGTGGAAAGGGTCATCGCTCCCGACAGCACCATTCTGTTGGACTATATGCTTTATTGGTTAACCAACATCATCGGTAACCTCCTGGTTTATCCGGAAAACATGGTAAGGAATCTGGAAAAGACAAAGGGATTAATCTTCTCGGAGAGGCTCATGTTGGAATTGACCAAAAGGAATATCTCCAGAGAAGATGCCTACTCCCTGGTTCAACGGAACGCCATGAGGGTATGGGAGGAGGGAAAGGGTTTTAAGCAAGAGGTACTGAAAGACACCGAAATCACCAAGGTGCTCAGCCGGAAGGAAATCGAGGAGTGTTTCGACCTCAAAGGTCACCTTGGACACGTGGAGGAGATCTTTAAACGGGTATTCGAAGAAGACGCCTGAACGCAGAACGGTTGAAAACTATCCTCATTTCGGCTATATTTGTCTTAAGGGCTCCATGACCGAGGCCCTGTGAAGGCGTAAGGAAATTGAGATGCCCAAGAAGGGTAATAAAAAGGAAAAGCCCACCCTGAGGGACTTCTTAGGGTTAGGGAATTCTACGGGTCAAAGGCAGCGGAGATCGTCGCCTCCCTCCAAGAAAACGCACTTCACCATTTGGTACATCATCATAGCCTTCCTCCTGATCTTTGTCCTTCAGAACTACCTGACCACCCAAAAGGTGAATGAAATCTCCTATAGCATATTCAAAAACCTGGTCAGGGAGGGCAGCGTAGAGGATTTGGTGATAACCCCGGAAAGTATAAGGGGGAAGATAAGGGGCGGCGAAGGCGAGGGCCTCTCGGGTAAACCCTTCCAGACGGTGAGGGTGGAAGACCCGGAATTGATCAAAGAGCTGGACAACAAGGGAATTCAGTATAAGGGAAAGCGCGAAAATAAATGGCTGACCGGAATCCTTGCCTGGGTGATTCCCGTCATCTTCTTCTTCCTCATATGGCGCTTGCTTTTCGCGAGGATGGGACCCGAGGCGGGAGCCCTCTCCTTTGGTAAAAGCAGGGCGAAGATCTTCGCGCAACAGGAGAATAAAATCACCTTTAAGGATGTAGCCGGGATCGATGAGGCCAAGGAGGAGTTGCAGGAGGTTATCGAATTCCTGAGGACCCCGGGGAAATTCCAAAAGCTGGGGGTGAAGATGTCCAAGGGGGTACTGCTGGTTGGATCTCCTGGAACTGGGAAGACCTTATTGGCAAGGGCCGTGGCCGGTGAAGCCAACGTCCCCTTTTTCAACATTAGCGGGTCCAATTTCGTTGAGATGTTCGTAGGGGTTGGAGCCGCCCGAGTGAGGGATCTCTTTGCCCAAGCTCAGCAACGGGCCCCCTGTATCATCTTCATCGACGAACTGGACGCGCTGGGAAAGGCAAGGGGGGTCAACCCCCTGGGCAGGCACGACGAGCAGGAGCAAACCCTCAATCAGTTGCTGTCGGAGATGGACGGGTTCGATCCCAATACCGGCGTTATAATCATGGCCGCAACAAACCGCCCGGAGATCTTAGACCCTGCCCTGCTCAGGCCGGGGCGATTCGATAGGCATATCCTCGTGGATCGGCCTGACATCGTGGGAAGGGAGGAGATATTGAAGGTCCACACCCGCGGGGTGAAATTGGCCAAGGAGATGGATCTGAGGGTAATCGCCGCACGCACCCCCGGTTTTGTCGGTGCAGATCTGGCCAACATCATCAACGAGGCAGCCCTGTTGGCCGCCAGGAAAAACAAGGATCAGGTGGAAATGGATGACCTCGAGGAGGCCATCGACCGGGTCGTGGCTGGGCTGGAGAAGAAGAGAAGGGTGATGTCCAAGAAGGAGAAGGAAATAGTGGCCTACCACGAATCGGGCCACGCGCTCGTTGCCTCCGCCCTGCCCAACGCCGACCCCGTTCACCGAATTTCCATTATTCCCCGGGGCATTTCAGCCCTCGGCTACACGCTTCAGCTTCCCACGGAAGACCGATACCTCATGACCAAATCGGAGCTCCTCGATCGATTGGCCGTGTTGCTGGGGGGAAGAATCGCCGAGGAGATCACTTTCGGTGAAATCTCCACCGGAGCCCACAACGACCTTCAGAGGGCAACGGATATCGCCACCAGCATGGTCAAGGAATACGGGATGAGCGA
>DAOVIU010000259.1 GCA_030673585.1 Pseudomonadota bacterium
AAACCCTGTATAAAAAGGGGTTGACTTAATATTCAGTGATGATAATATAGTGTTCTACCGAAAGGCCAAACCATCCGTGAGGGTGGGGCGGAAAGCCACGGGTCTAGCGGGGAAGATCCCAAAGCTTCCGAGATTTGGCATCATAAGATGTCTTAGACAGCCGGGTTGCCGAAGTGAATAGGTGACTCGGCTTAACTATTTTTGTGAGGGACAGAGATGTAGCCCTCCCACTGATTGTATTAAGTGTGAATGGTGTGGAACAAATCATGTATTTCTTCATCCCGCTCGCAATAATCGTTGTCGGAATCAATTTTCTGATTAACCATAAGAGAAAACCCCCGCCATTGAAAAAACCTCCGGCCTTGAGAAGACCCCCCTCGTCGAGAAAACCCATAAGGCCCAGTGGGAGGGAACGTCCATATTCTTCGAAACCATCCATCGTTTCTTCAAAACAACCGGTTACACGAGAACCAGAGGAGAAACGGGAGGTTGGATCGACTCCTAATCTAAAGCCCTACTCTTACGATGACGCACAACCTCTGGTGGAAGCATGGTTGCTCATCCGCGGATGGGGAATGCCCGAAAAAAAATATGAAATAAACGGAATAGCTATCTCCATCGGCCGCAGTGATGACAACGATATCGTCTTGAGTGATAGTACTGTGTCTCTGCGCCACGCAAAGATAAGGTTTGAGGGGGAAAAATATTTCATCTACGATCTGGCTTCAACCAATGGCACAAGAGTCAATGGGAGAAAGATAATAAAAAAATCGATCAAAGAAGGAGATATTATCGAAATGGGCCATACCAGAATGGCCTTTAAAATGCGGGAAAACGGGGATGGGTTAAGAAAACGACGGGTTGCAGCCCACTCTAGACACCTTTCGGGAAATTTGGAATATTTCGATCTCCCCTTCATCATCCAAACATTGGCGACCTCCGAGAGGACGGGAACCCTTACCATAACCGACCAGTTGGAACGAGTCTTTGCGACACTCTATTTCGAAGCAGGGGATGTATTATTCGCCAAATTGGGCCATTTGAGGGGCGAAGAGGCCTTCTACCAGCTGTTCCAGTCTCCGGTGCAGGATGCCTTTACCTTCAAGGGTGGCTTACCATCTTCCGAGTTTAAGGATGAACCCGAGATCGGCACGACAACGACCGGACTGTTGATGGAGGCAGCCCGTGAGCAGGATGAATTGAAAGTGATGAAGGCCACTTTTGCGGACGCCAACCGAATCCTCCGTCCCCAATGGGAGATCCTTTTATGGGGTAATGAGGAGACAAGGGATTTGGCCTCGGAGATTTGGGCTCGGTTGCAACGGGGTGAAACCATCGCCCAGATGGTAAGGGAAATCACCGTTTGCGAATATCGTATTTATAAAGTATTGTCCTTGATGGATGCTAATGGATTCGTGGAATAAGGGCTGGTTGGAGATCTTTTTTAGAAGGGCGAGTTCGCCTCGCTTATAGCGTTGGGCCAGCCTTGAATTCTATCCCAAAGTCGCCAGGGCTTCCTTTGCCTTTCCCAGGTATACTTCAGCCTCACACTCTTCGAAAAGCTGAAGGGCCTCGGAAATACATTTCTTAGCTTGATCAGCTCTCCCCTTTGCCTTGTGCAGCAGGCCTAGATCGAGATAGACCTGTCCCAGAACCCCCTTAGCCCCGATCTCTTTGGCCACCATAATGGCTTTGTTGAAATGATCTTCTGCCTTTTTGTCGGCGAAAGGGACGTTTCTGATCAAAAATCCGAGGTTTTTGGCTATGACGGAGAGACGCTTGGATCCCCCTCCCTTTGCGATATGAAAATAAACCCTTCCCAGAAAGTACTCCATTGTGGCATAGCGATATTTATTCTCATTTTCGAGGAATACCCGTAAAGTATCCCCCACGGTCCTTACCCCTTTGCTCAGATTGCCCCTGGCAATTGAGACAATACCCAGGGTTCCCTGGGCTAATGTCCCGAGAAATTCAGCACCAAACTTCCTGCTGTACTCGATTACTTCCTCAAGGGTCTTTTCCGCCTCCTGTACCTGACCGTTGGAGACATAGCTCATGCCGAGCATAAATCTCGCGCTGTTGGAAAAAATGGGATCCACTGAGACTCGAATCGCCCTTTGAAGGTCCTCAATGGCCGATGGGAAATCGCCCCCCGTGAAGTGCCCCATTCCAACGAAAAGGTGTCCAAAAACCGTCGATCGAATATCGGAGTGTCTTTGGCCATACTCCAGGATGATCTCACCAACTTCACGAACCCTGTTGCCATCCCCCCTGAAATAGTAGGCCAACCCCAACCCGCCCAGGGCAAATCGAAAGAGCTTCTGGTCAGATTCGAAAAGCCTCGATATCTCCTGGGCCCTCCTACCATGGAGAATGCCCTCCTCAACAAAACCCAAATCCCCACACGCCCACGCAAGCCACGCACAAGCATAGCCAATGACCATGCGGTTTTCCATCTCCTCTCCCAGCCCAAGCGCCTTTCGCAAGTATTGATACCCATCCTTAGGCTTGCCGCTGGACCACAGCGAAAAGCCAAGCCAACCATAGAACATTCCGAGCCTTTCCTTGTCATCCAGAGATTCAGCCAGGTCTGTATGAGTACTGAGAAGATCCGCCAGTCCCCTGTAATCTCCACGGTGGTTATAAACAGCGGTCCATTTGATGAGAAGGTCGATGAGGAGATCCCCTTCCTCTTTTTTCTTGATTGGCTTATGAGAAAAAATGGTAAATGCCTCATTGAAGTACCGGTGGGACTCCTCCAACGCATATCTGCTCCAGCTCTTCTCCCCCGACCTCACGAGATAATCCACGGCCTTATCAACGGACCGGCCCTGTTTGAAATGGAATGCCAAGGTCTCGTAAAACTCGGGAAGCCTGTCCTGAAACAGTTGCTCCATCACGAGACCAATCCGTTCATGGATTGTCTGACGCTCTTTCTTGAGAAGGCCGCTATAAACCACCTCCTGAGTCAGGGCATGTTTGAAAATGTACTCCAAATCCGGCTGAAGGGACCGTGTCCGGATCAGGTCGATCCGCTCCAAGCTCTTGAGGCACAGGTCAATCTGCTCTTTAAGCTGGGTGGTCTTCTCGAGAATCTCATAGAGAAAGGCCCTCCCAATGACGGACGCCTCCTGGAGAATCCGCTTCGTCTCCCTCTCCAATCGATCGAGCCTGGCGGAGATAACACCGTGGATCGTTGTCGGTATGTTCGACTCACTAATGGGTTTCGTAAGCCTCCAACCACCATTATCCCGGACGAGCGTCCCCGATTCGATCAGTGAATTGATCACCTCCTCCAGGTAGAAGGGGTTGCCCTCGGCCTTTTCCTGAATAAACCCTCGCAGTTCGATGGGGATTGACTCGGTCTTTAGAAGGGATTCCATCATGTCACGGGCCTCAGATGCGGAGAGATCCCGGAGTTGAATTTCCTGGTAGGTTTCCCCCATGCCGCTGAGCTCATGGCTGGTGAAGAGATTCAACGGAGGCCGGTACACACAGAGAAAGAGGGCTGCATTCCTGAACTCCGATAAAATGAAGCGGAGGAGGTCTAACGATGAGGAATCGGCCCAGTGAAGGTCCTCCAGACAGATGATTGTCGGCGCCCTCTGGGCCAGGGACGAAAGAATCTCATGGATTGCCCCT